>CAXNGL010000032.1:0-16459 GCA_964201515.1 Burkholderiales bacterium | reverse complement strand
TATAATCGTCCCGCCGCCATGATGCAGTCAGGAACTCGAATTCCTTGCTACCTCAAGACCTTCCTGCCAGGTCTGCTAGGGACATTGTTGCTCCTGCAGGGGGGAAGTCCATGGTGGGGAGATGCTCGCGCGCAGACGGCTACGCGGCGGGCCCAGCCCGGCGACAAACCCGCCGCCAAGCCAGCCGCAGCCAAGCTTGCCACCACGCCGGCGCCGCAACAAGCGCAAATCGATGATCGTCGCTGGCGCACGCTTGCCGACCAGGCCGAGGACCTTATGGAGAAGGGTGATTTCCCGGGCGGGGAAAGGGTCGGCATCGAGGTGGTGGAGGAGGCTCGGCGCGTCTTTGGCGAGAGCCACATCAACATGGCGGCTAGCCTGTACATCCTCGGCGGGAGCCGCCTCAAGCAAGGAAAGTACGCGCCGGCCGAAGATGCGTTCCGGCAGGCGCTCAGCGTATACGAAGTCCGTTCCGGGCCGGACACAGTCAGCACGGCATCGGCGCTCAACAACCTGGCGCTGGTGCTGGAGCGGCGCGGCGACTATGCGGGGGCCGAAGGGCTGTTGCGGCGCTCCCATCGGATCCTGGACAAGGAATTGGGGCCGGACAAGGCCGATACTGCGACCACGCTGTCCAACCTGGGTCGTGTGCTCGACAGCCAGGGCAAGTTTGGGGCCGGCAGTGCGCTGGTCGGCGCAGGCAAGCCGCCAGCTGCGCCAGCAGCAGGATCAGATAACGCCCAGCTACTGCTCGCGCAGGCGGACGCCCTGATGTCGCGTGGTGACCTCGGTCAGTCGGAAACGCTGCATGACAGGGTGGTTTCCATCTACGAAAGAACTTTGGGCCCCACCCATCCACTGACGGCGACCGGACTGTCAAACCTCGGCAACGTCCGTTACCTGCAGGGCAAGTTCGCGGAAGCCGAAGTGGTGCATCGGCGCGCATTGGCGATTCGTGAAAAAGTGCTTGGGCCAGAGCACCCGGATACGGCGACCAGCCTCAACAACCTGGCCAACGTATTGTTCGAGCAGGGCAAAGACGTTCGTGCCTCGGCGGCTGAGCAGCGTGCACGTGCAAGTAGCGGGCAGCGCGTGCAGTCGGTCAGCGAAATCGAGGGACTGTATCGGCGCGCGTTGGCCATCCAGGAGCGCTCGCTGGGCGCGGAACACCCGGCGCTGGCCAACACGCTCAACAATCTCGCCGCCATGCTCGACCAGCAAGGCAAATCCGCCGAATCCGAGCCGCTGCAGCGCCGAGCGCTGGCGATCCTGGAAAAGGCGCTGGGGCCATTGCATCCGGATACGGCGGCGACGTTGACCACGCTGGCGGTGTCCCTCGACCGCCAGGGACGCATCGTCGATTCGGAGCAGGTGTACCTGCGCGCCGTCGAGACATCCCGTTCCGCGGGTAATCCGCGCACACTATTGCTCAATTCCAGCCGCCTCGGATTCGCACTGGCCAAGCGAGGCCGCCTGCGTGATGCGCTGCCGTACTACCGCGAGGCCATTGACACGCTGGATCGGCTGTATGTACGTACGCGCGGGCTGTCGGAGGATACGCGCCAGGCGTTTCTCGGCCAGTTCAGCAACATTTACCTGGAGACCATTCGGTTGCTGCTGCAGATGCACCGGCAGTCGCCCCAGGCGGGTTTCGACCGGCAAATACTGGAAGTGGCGTCGCGCAACCAGAGCCGCGTGTTCACCGAACTGATGCGCATCGCGGACGTGGCGCGCTTCTCCAGCGACCCGGCATTCCAGGTGCTGCGCAATCGGCGCGATACGCTGAACGACCGGATCGACTCCACCCGCCAGGCACTGGTGACGCTACCCCAGGGCGCCCCGGGCGGCGACGCGCGGCGCGCGGAACTGACGACACAAATGGAGGGCGGGGCGCGCGAACTGCGCGTGCTGGAGGACCAATTGCTGCTGCGCTATCCGCGCTTCATGGAACTCACCAACCCGCGCCCGGTCACGGTCGAGGACCTGCAACAAAAGCTCCTCAAGCCCGGCGAAGCCTTGCTCACCTATGTGTTGCTGCCGCAGGAGACGGTGATTTTTGCCGTGACGCGAGAGCGCCTCAAGATGGTGGCAAGCGGCGTGCGGCGCGACGACCTCGCGCGTCGTGTGCATGGCATCCGCCGCTCGATCGAGAAGGTCACCTCTGGCGATTCCGTTCTATTCCTGCGCGAAATCGATCCGGCGACGCTCAATTCACTGCATCGCGATCTCATCGAGCCCGTTGGCGATATGCTGGGCGGAATCGACAAAGTCCTCGTTGTCGGCGACGGCCCGTTGCACACCATTCCACTGGAGTTCCTGGTCACGCATTGGACGCCCGGTGAGCAACAGGCGTTCCGCAATGCGCGCAGCGCCTCGGACGGCAGCGACGCGCGCCCGTACCTGGGGGAATACAAGTTGCCCGAGTACCTCGGCAAGCAGCTCCGGTTTGCCTACCTGCCCAGCCTGTCCGCGTTGACTTCACAGCGGCTGTATCCGAAACCGCAAGGCATCCGCACCCGCGAGCTCATCGCCTTTGCCGACCCGGAGTTTTCCCCGGCTTTGGGTGGCAACCAGCAGTTTTCCAATGCCACCAGGGTATCGCTCGACGCGCTGGGGACGAGCGTGCCACGCCTGCGTGATGGAACGCCGGCCATTCCGCGACTGCGCGAAACGGCCGATGAGGCGCGCGAAATTGCCAATCTGCTCGGGGGCGCAAGCGAGCTCTATATCGGAGCGAATGCCCAGGAAAAAACCGCGAAACTCGGGGAGTTGAAGACGGCGCGCTTCGTGCTTTTTGCGACGCATGGATTTCTCGGTGGTGAATACCTGCCGTCCGGTCCGGCGCCTGCAGAGGCCGGGGGCAATGTCCCGGGGTCTGCGCAGACATCAGCGTCAGAGAACAAGGTCATCGCGCAGCCCGCCCTGGCGCTGTCGCTGGTCGGCGATCTTTACGGCGAGGACGGCCTCCTGACGATGAAGGAAGTGATCGAGGACATTGAGCTGAATGCCGATGTGGTGGCGCTGTCGGCGTGCAATACGGCCGGTGAAACGGTGCAGGCCAATAACGGCGAGGGATTTGCCGGTTTGACGCGCGCGTTCATGTATGCCGGGGCGAAGAGCCTGATCGTGTCGCACTGGAGCGTAGACAGCCTGTCGACCCAGGCGCTGATGACGAGCACGTTTCGCAACATCCAGAAAGGGGAGGCGACCTTGACCGCCATGAGCGGCGCGCAACGCGGCATGCTGGGTGGAGAATATTCGTCCGGCAACATCCGTTTCTCGCGCAGCCACCCGTTCTTCTGGGCGCCGTTCGTGTACGTTGGCGACTGAGATTGCAACAGTGAACGACGCCCCCAAGCGATCCCGAGCGACGCGCGATGAGTGAACCCGAAACAGCCGCCAAGGACGGCAAGTCGCGCGTCTCGGATTTCAGCGAGCGTTTGAAAGGGCTTGCTGCGCGATTGTTCAAGCACCTTGGGGTCCCGCTGATTGCCTGCGGCATCGCCGCCGGCGTGGCGCAGACCAGCTGGCTGCAGGCGCTGGAGAACGTCTATTACGATTACTGGCATGTGTTCGCGGGCGTTCGCTACATGCCAAAGCATGCCGCTTTCGTGTCCGTCGACGACGACACGCTGAGCGCATTGAAGGACGATCCGCTGGCGTTCTGGGCGCCACATTTCGGGCGGGCGATGGATGTGCTCAGTGACGTCGGAGTCAAGGCGGTGGGCCTGGACTTCATCTATCAGGTGAGTGCCGAGAGCTGGCTGAAGAAGCTCAATCTTCCGGACAACCAGGTCAGCCGGAACTACGACGCGCCGCTGCGCTCGGCGCTGTCACGGGGGGACAAGGTGCTGATCACGCACCTGGTGGAACTCAACAATGGCGAACTGTCGCTGTTGTTGCCGCAGCAGGACCACCTGGTGTTGCTCCAGCGCGGCATCAACGACTTGGGAATTGCCAACCTCAACCCGGACGACGACAAGCACGTGCGCAGGTTTTACCCGGTGATGGTGCCGGACCCGGCTTTCCCCGGGATCGGATTTGCCACGCAATTGGCACTGCGCGCCGCAGGCATGGACCCCACCGCAAACGAGTGGAGCATTGCCGGCACCACGATCAAGCGCGAACTCGCCATGCAGTGGATCGGCTATACCGGCCCGTCTGGCACCATACCAACCTTGTCCATGAATACCCTGCTGCAGCCCGATGCGCTCGCCAACCCTGCGGTGCAGTCGCTGAAGGGCAAGGTGATCATACTTGCGGCCAACAATGCCGGCAGTTCCGATCGGCACTTCACGCCGTATTCGCGTGGTTCACGCGCCGACCAGATGGCCGGAGGGGAGATTCACGCCAATATCGTGGAGACCATCCTGTCCGGTCATTATCCGAAGGTGCCGCCGTTATGGCAGCGCACGCTCGGTATTTTCATACTTCTCGCGCTGGTGACTATCCTGTTTATCCGTTTGCCGCCGGAACGGGGGGCACTGGTCGGACTGATCATCGCGGTAAACATTCCGATTCCTGCTTTTGCGTTATTCCTCAATGATTACGTCATGCCGGTTGCAGAGCCACAGCTTGGGCTGGTTGTCGCGTTCTTGATCACAGTGGGCATGCGGCTGACCGGCGAGGAACGCGAGCGTGCGCGCATGAAGCAGATGTTCGGTAGTTATGTTTCAGACGAAGTCGTTGACATGCTCCTGCAGGGCGGTCGCAAGGTCAACCTGGGCGGCGAGGCGGTGCCCGTTACCGTGATGTTTTCCGACATCCGGAACTTTACGACCATATCGGAAAAGCTTGAAGCGCCTGAAGTAGTGGAGATGCTGAACGAGTACTTCAGCCGTGTCACCGTGCCGATACTCGACCAGCGTGGCAACGTCAACAAGTACATCGGGGACGCGGTCATGGCGATCTTTGGCTCCCCGGTAACCTACCCCGATCATGCACGTCGCGCCATCAGCGCGGCATTGGGCATGGTGCGTGAGGCCGACGCTTTCCGCGACTGGATGGAAGCGCGGTTTCCGGATCGCGGCTTGCCGAAATTCGGCATCGGTATCGGGCTGCACACCGGGGACGCGGTGATGGGAAACATCGGCTCGGTGAAGCGCATGGAGTACACGGCCATCGGCGACACCGTGAATGCGGCTTCGCGGCTGGAAGGCGTTACCAAGGAAATGCAATGTGTCCTGGTGGCGAGCGTGCAGACCGTGCGAGCGGCGGGCCCCGGGGTGATCACCGGAAAGATCGAGACTGTCAAGGTCAAGGGGCGCGACGAACCGCTTGAGGTTCATGAAATACTGGGTCTCGATCCCGGGTCCGGCGGCATTTCATCGGCTATCTCGCCGGCTTGATTTCGAATGAGCAATAGTGAACCGGCTCCAGCAATCACATGAATGCACACCTTGACTTGCCGGATGCAGCGGCCAGAATGCGCAATAGTGCCCATTGGGGTTGATCGGAATGCGGCCGCTGTGACTTATTGCCTCATTGCGGCGGTGTTGTAGGAATATGCTGCGGTCATGAATTTCACGAATGGGAGACGGAACATGCGAGTGCCATCGGGACTCATTCGCCAACTGCTGGTTGGTACAGTATTGGTGGCCAGCGCCGCTGTAGCCCAGGCGCAGAGCGTCGATGTGGGCATCGTCAACATGTTGAGCGGGGACGTGGCTTACGCCAGTGACGGGGCTGCGGGCGCCAAGGCACAAGCCTTCATGAAGGTGCGCCAGGGTGACCGCTTTACCGTGCCGCCGGGAGCCCAGGTGCGGGTTGTTTATTTCAACGGGGGACGCCAGGAAACCTGGAAGGGCCCGGCTGCTTTCAAGGCGGGTGCGCAGTCTGGCGAGGCTTCCAGCGGAAAACCCACCGATATCACGACGCTTCCCTCGACAGTGCCGCAACGGATTGCTCAGGTGCCAGAGCTCATCCAGATCGCCAAGCTGGGTCGCTCCGGCGGTGTTGCCGTGCGCGGTTCGGGCCGTCCGCCCCGCCTGACGGCGGAACAGCAGACCGAGGTCAAGAACGCCCGCGAAATCTACGGAAAACTGCGTTCGCAGTCCACGCCAGACGACATCACGCCGGAACTGTACCTGTACTCAGTGTTGCAGGATTTCCTGCTCTACGATGACATGAAGCCGGTGGTTGACGAGATGGCCAAGCGTCAGCCGGCCAATGCCGAAGTAAAGGAACTTGCCGCCTGGGTGCGCAGTCGTACTCAGTAAGCGTGCGTGACACATATGAGGGGATATGCCCCTCAAACTCTCCAGCGCCAGGGCGCCTGACGGTAATTCCGTGAGGCGCCCTAAGCACCGGGCAGTTGCAGCACGATTGGCAGCATCCTCCTCTTGGAATCTTCGGGGCGCGCAAGCGCCCCTTTTCTTTGGTGCCAGCGCTGAAGGAAAGGGGTAAGTTTCCTCAGCTTTTCGACACTTCGCCCAGCAGGCGCAGGGTCCGGTCACGCGACGCGGTGCGATCCCTTCCTGCTGTTACGACGGAGGCGAGGATCTCGGTGCCACCCCACGCGGCGAATTCGCCCAGGCGCTGGGCAACGCGCGCCTCGTTGCCCCACAGCACGATGCCGTCGATCATGTGATCGCTCCAGACACCCTTGCTGGCTTCAGGGTAGCCAGCGTCAGCAAACATCTGCTGGTAGAAGGGCAAGCGCACGTTCATGATCTGCGCGCGCACGGCTTCGCGGACCTCACTCTCGTTATCGTGTACGCACACTGGGACATGGGCAATGAGCGGGGGGACTGCGCGCTTGGCCCTGGCAGCGCCGGCACGCATCGCGGGCAGTGCCACATCACGCAGGTACGGCCCGGGGCAAAGCCATGAGATGGCGCCATCCGTCAGCTCACCGCACAACTCGTAGGCGTTCTGCCTCAACGCCGCTGCCATGATCGACATGTTCGCCGGCGCGGGAATCTTGTCGCTGGCTTTGTAATGCTTGCCCGTGAAATCGACGCTGCCGGTCTTCAGGATGGCGTTGAGCACCTGGAGGTATTCACGCAGGTTGCCGAGCGGGTCAACAAATTTCATGCCCATGGCTTCCATGTTCGGGCGATGGCTGGGCCCCACGCCGAGCCTGAATCGGCCTGGCGCAAGATCCGCAACCACCCGGGCCTGCGCCACCATGGTCAGCGGGTGGCGGGGGTAGGTGGGGACGATCGAGGTGCCGAGCTTGATATGCTGGGTATGGGACGCAGCCACCGCCATGATCGTGATGCTGTCCAGTCGCGCCCCGGAATTGGTCATCCATGCGGCGTGAATGCCGAGTGCCTCCATGCGCTGGATGAGATCCACGGCCTCACGGCCATTTTCAGCGTGAATGGCAGCGCCAATCTGAATCGATGACATCTTATTCTCCCTGGGTTCTCGGCGTGGGTCCGTTGCGCAGCCCGCCTGCGCCTCGATCACGCGATCTTCGAGTGTATGGTGTAGCCCGCACTGGCGTCCTGTCCAAGGGCCTCGACCAGGAACGGCAGGATTTCAGCCAGCGCACGCGGCAGGGTCCAGGGGGGATTGAAGATGAACATGCCGCTGCCGTACAGGCCAAATCCGTCTTCAGGCGGCGACTTCACGGTCAAGGTCACCTCCAGCCAGTCGCCGGCAGCGGCGCGCTTGAGACGCTCGGCGTATTCCCGCGACTCGCGGCGTTTCACGATCGGGTGCCAGACGGCATAGGTGCCGGTGGCGAAACGTTCCATTGCGTCCCGAAGGGCCACGATGACACGCTGGTAGTCTGCTTTGTCTTCGTAGGACGGGTCCATCAACACCGCGCCGCGCCGGGATGGCGGGGGAAGCAGCGAGCGCAGGCCGGCGAAGCCGTCTTCTGCCCTGGCAATCACCCGCGGGGACGCGTGCCGGAAATGCTCGATCAGGTGCCGGCTCTCGGTGCTGTGCAACTCAAACAGCCGCAGGCTGTCCTGCTTGCCAAGCATCTGGTGCGCGATCTGGGCTGAGCCTGGATAGGAAACAAGATCTGCCGACGCATTGACTTTGCGGACCTGCGCCACGTAGTCTGCAAGCGGGCCGGGTAGTACCTTGCGTTTCCACAGGCGAGCGATCCCGGATTCGAATTCGGCATTCTTGCGCGCGAAAGTGCCGGTGAGGTCATGAACGGCTGCGCCGGCGTGTGTGTCGACCAGAAGGAAGGGCTTTTCCTTCTTTTGCAGGTATTGGATGAGATGCACGAGCACCGTGTGCTTGAGGACATCGGCATGGTTTCCAGCGTGGAATGCGTGGCGATAGCTGAACATCAGGATTCCGGAGGATTTTGTGGTGCGGTTGTGGTGCGGTTGTGGTGCGGCATTGGCAGCGCACCATTGTGTCATGGATCGTCCGGCACTCTTCTGTGATGGCAGTACGGTATCCTCCGGGACAATGGCGCACGGTTGGCGAAGCAGGCGCCTCCACGCGCTTTCTCGGGGAATACGGCCGGTGACGCAGGGTAAATCATGAATCCACATGAGCTGAGGTTTGGCTGGAGGGCGCGCATCGGCATGATCCTTCCTTCCGCGAATCGGGTGGCGGAGCCGGAGCTGACGGACATGCTGCCTGCGGGGGTCTCCCTGCACACGACGCGGATCAAACTGGCGGGCACGTCGCCTGCGGAACTCCTCGCCAGCACCGAAAGAATCGAAGAAGCTGCCGCGCTGCTGGCCGACAACGGACCGGACTTGATCGCCTTTCACTGCACTGCGGTCTCGACGTATGACGAGGGGCTGGAGGACAGCCTCAAGCGCCGCATTGCGAGCGCGTCCGGGCTGCCTGCCATTGCCACTTCCGATGCCCTGATTGCGGCCTTTGCAGCGCTCGGCGCACGCAAAGTCGTCATGTTGTCTCCCTATCCACAGTCGTTGAATGACCGGGAGGTCGCGTTCCTGCTGCGGCATGGGATCGATGTCTTGCGAGAGCGCGGTCTGGACCTGCCGGTCACCGCGCACGCCGATGTCCCTCCCGAGGAATGGCTGCGACAAATCGTCGCGCTAGCCCATGCGGATGCGCAGGCCTATTTCCTGGGTTGTACCAATATTCGCGCTGTCCCGGCAATTGCGGCGATCGAGAGCGCGCTTGGCCGGCCGGTGGTAACAAGCAATCAAGCGATCCTGTGGCATGCCTTGCGCTCAAATGGCATGCATGATCGGATCCCGGGCTTTGGTGAACTGCTGGAGCGGCATTAGCGAGGCGCCAATTCTTCTCTGCGCTGTTGACGAGCGCGCAACAATGTTGCACTTTTGACAGTCACCCAAACGGGTTGTCACCCCCAAAAAACACGGGGCGCGCGGGTTGCCCCGCGTGCCCCGTGCCCGGCGCCGCTTGATTCAGCGAAATCTAGTGTGTGGTATCGACTGGCTTGCAGTCCTGCTTGTGCATGGCGCTACGCAGGTCCTGGTAAAGGTCCGGATGATTGGATTTCATGTGATCGAGCACATCGAAATCCTCGCGTTTCACTTTGGAGAGATCGATTCGCTCGACGTGCACGAGGCGCAGCAGTTCGCGAACCGGGCGTGGCATCGTTCTGCCACTCTCGTATCGCGAGCCTCCGCTCTGGGTGACGCCGATGCGCGTCCAGAACTCCTGTTGGTTCATTCCGAGGCTACGCCGAATTTCCCGCGGATTGATTGATAACTCTTGCATGGCCATGTTGTCCTCTGGTTGTTGATCGGGCTGCATCCCTATGCCATGAGCATGGACCGTGCCAACTCACCAAGACCGGGTCGGAAGATCGTGGGCAGGGCAGTGCTGGCCCCCCCGGAAAGAGTGCGTTGAAATGACTTTTTTACGATAAAATTCAAGGCTTTTCCGGAGCTTGACATTGGCTTTGATCGTTCAAAAATATGGTGGTACCTCGGTTGGAACGCCGGAGCGGATACGCAATGTCGCCCGGCGGGTTGCCAAGTGGAGGTCGTCGGGGCATCAACTGGTTGTCGTAGTCTCGGCAATGAGTGGCGAGACCAATCGGCTGCTCGGTCTGGCCAGGGAGATCTCCGCCAACCCGGACCCTCGGGAACTGGACGTCGTTGCGTCAACCGGAGAGCAGGTCACCATGGGCCTGCTGGCCATTGCCCTGCTGGCAGAGGGAGTGAAGGCCCGCAGTTATACGGGCGCGCAGGTCAGCATTATTACCGACGATGCGTTCAGCAAGGCGCGCATCAAGCGCATTGAAGAGGAGCGGATCCGGGCCGACCTGGATGCAGGCACAGTCGTTGTGGTGGCGGGATTTCAAGGCGTGGACGAGGATGGCAACATCACGACGCTTGGGCGCGGCGGCTCGGATACTTCCGGTGTCGCCCTGGCGGCTGTGCTCAAGGCCGACGAATGCCTGATCTACACCGACGTGGACGGCGTTTACACCACCGACCCGCGCATCGAACCGGATGCCAGACGATTGCATAGCGTGACCTTCGAGGAAATGCTCGAGATGGCGAGCCTGGGTTCCAAGGTTCTGCAGATACGCTCGGTTGAATTTGCCGGCAAGTACAAGGTCCCGCTCAGGGTCCTGTCAAGCCTGACCGATCCGCTCATGCCCATTGAAGAAGAGGCCGCATCGGGCACGCTCATTACGTTCGAGGAAGATGACAAGATGGAACAAGCGATTATTTCCGGCATTGCGTTCAATCGCGATGAAGCCAAGATCACCGTGACGGGCGTGCCCGATCGTCCGGGCATTGCCTACGCCATTCTGGGCCCGGTAAGCGATGCCAATATTGACGTGGACATGATCATCCAGAATGCGGGCATGAACGGGATGACCGATTTCTCCTTCACCGTGCACCGGAATGAATACCAGGCGGCACTGGATGTTCTGAACAAGCAGGTCAAGGCGCATATCAAGGCCACCGACATTCACGGCGACAACCGGATCTGCAAGGTGTCCATGGTGGGCGTGGGAATGCGTACCCATGCCGGCATCGCGTCGAGAATGTTCCGCACATTGTCCGAGGAAGGGATCAACATCCAGATGATCTCGACGTCGGAAATCAAGATCTCGGTCGTGGTCGACGAGAAATACATGGAACTTGCCGTGCGGGCGCTGCACAAGGCATTCGACCTGGACCAGCCGACCTGAGCGTGTGGCAGGCGCTGCGCCCGCGCTCCGTTTTGGGGGCCGGTGCGTTAGCTAGACCGGTGCCGGACGAATGATGTGTTCGGTGGTGTAAAAGCGTGGTCCGCTCGCGACAAAGTGCGAAGTGTCCTGCAGGATCTCGTCCATGCCCCGTGGGCTGTCGACGAATCCCTCGAAGAATGCGCTGTCAGTCGGAAAATGCATGATCGGAATGCCGCGCGTCGGCGGGCAGTCGGCACTGAGTGCTGTCTGGACCCAGTTCTGTACATAGATGGCGCTGCCGACGTGAACGCGAGCCGCCAGCGGGGCGTGCAGGCCCCAGCTTCGCATTGCCGCGGAATCGGGCAAGTCGGCGTGAAACATGAGCCGGCCCATGAGTTTGATCCCATCCGATGGGCGGCCGCGCGGGAAGGGCTTGCGGTCGTAGATCTGCGTGTGCGTTACCGAGTAGGCATGAATTGCCGATGTTTTCCCGATCGTGGCTTCGCCCAATTGACGCGCTACGGCAATCGCATCGGCGGTGCTCCAGGCTTCGACGATGACGTCGTATTCGGGGCGTTTTCCCACACCGGGATCGCTCGGGGGGCGGTAAGGCAGATTGGGGGGCGGCATGAGCACGAGATTGACGTTGAGGGCTGCGGCACCGATCATTCCATCCAGGCCGGCGTTCGCCAGGGCCAGAATGTCGTTCTGGAATGTCTCGCGCGTGCAGGTTGGTGCTGCACGCATGAAGGCAATGATCTTGTTCATGGGTGTGGCCTTATCCTAGGAAGGGTGAACAGGCTGCAAGCATCTCACATTTGTCATCGATACCGAGCAACCGGGGAGGCGCGTGGAACCGAAGCTGATCTATCTGGCAAGACGAAATCCTGCATTGACGCGAGCAGACTTTACGGCACGCTGGCGCCAGCACGGGGCCCTGGGCATGAGCATGCCCCGTTGGGTCAATATCCGGCGCTACGCGCATTGCGACGTACAGCAGTTCGGAGTCGACGGCGTCAGCGAAGACTACGATGGTGTCGGCCTGATCTGGCATCGTTCGGCGGAGGCGCGGGCGCGTCACCGCGGCGATGACGGTTCGCAGGGACAGATGGTGGAAGATGAGGCTCTTACCTTCGCCGAGCCGGTGTACAACTCCTGCTTGCTGGCAGAGGAATCCGTTCTGAGGAGCCGGGGTGTTGGCCCGGTCAAGTTGATCCATTTCATCGATCGATCGAAGGCCATCACTGGTGATGCCTTTGCACTTGCCTGGAGGCGGCAATATGCACCAGCGATGCTGCAGGAGACAGCCAGCGGGGACGTGCTGCGCTACGTGCAGAACCATGTGCTCCCACCGGAGCGGCCAGGCGGTTGGGGATTGAGGTCGGACTGCGTCGATGAATTCTGGTTCGAGTCACGTGAAAAGGCGGTAGCCGCATTCGTCGCAATCAATGCCCTGGGCAAGATCGAGGGCGAACTCGTCTCGCGATCCATCTGGGTTGCGACGAACGAAGTGATCCTGCACGATCGTCCGCAACCCTGAAGTGCAACCCAACGTGTGGTGACTAGGCGGCCAGGGGCTCTCGCTTCATGATGCGCAAAAGTTCCGTAACATTGGGCAGCGTGTCCAGCGTTGAAACCGAGCTGATGAACCTTTCTACGGATTCATTGCTTGGCGGAACGGCTGCGGATGGCACACAGGAGCGGAATTTATCCCCAACGGCTGCGAAGTCCAGAGGTCGCTTGCTGGGATGGCCGAGGGAGTGGACCGCAGTCTCGCTGACCTGTCGCCCGTCTCGCAGGATCGCTGTCACCGTTGCCGGCGGGAAGTCCTTGCCGTAATCGCCTGTGGGCGCCTCGCCTTCGGGGAGTACCCGCCTGGCGATTTCGATCAGCGCGGGATCGCGCAGGCGATCGTCTTGCAGGTCGGCGACCTTCATGGTTCCGTTTTGCAGCATGCAAGCCAGCGTGAATGGAATGCTGAACTGCGCGTCAACGGCGTTTCTAGGGCTGACTTTGACCTCCCGGGGTTCGATGAACTTGGGGAATACCGAGGACAATCTCAGTTCCTTGACGTTTTCCGGCGTCAGTTGGTGGCGCGCACGCAGGTCCATGAGTGCGGTGAGGTAGCCTTGGGTGTATCGGCATGAGGGCCAGGGTTTGAATCCGATGCCTTCGGCCACCCAGGTCTCGAGAACGTCGTTGTAGAGCTTATCCGGGTCGTACACCCCCTTGTGGTAAAGGGCGAACAGGCCGCGCGGGCCATCGAAGCTATTGAGAGGCCCGGTGATGCCCTTGCCGGCAAGGATGGCCGACAAGGTCCCGCCCGTGGCGGCGAGGCCCGCCTGCAATGCTTTCGTGTCGGCGGCGTCGGCTGTCGCGGCAAGGTTGCCAGAGGCTTGGGCAAATGAGATTCCCAATGCGTGGACTGTCTGCTCAGGGGTCAGCTTGAGGATTCGCGCGCAAGCCATGGCGCTGCCGAAATAGCCGTATACCGAAGTCAGGTGCCAGCCACCGAGGCCGCCGCTGGTCGCGCGCGCGATGCGGCATTCCAGTTCCAGCGCAGCGCCAACCGCAGCGAGAAACTCCTTTCCGCTGACGCCGCCAATGGCGTCGGCCATGGTCAGCGCACTGGTAACAATGACCCCGCCCGCATGCAGCGGAGCCCCACCCCCTTCGTAGGTGTCGTCCAGTTCCCATGCGTGTGCGCAGGTGCCGTTGATCAGGGCGGCATCGCGAACCTCGGCCGAACCCCAGGAGCCGAGCAGGGTCGCCTTTTGCGAAGATGCCTTGTCACCGAACGCGTGGAGCAGGGTGCGCGTAAGGCGGCGCGAGGAGCCCGCAATTGCAGCACCCAGTGAGTCGAGAATGTCGCGCTTCACAAAGTCCTGGAATCCCGGGGGGAAGTCCTGATATTGCACATGGCACAGCTTGGATATCAGGGTTTGGAGTTTTGCGTCTGAGTTCATGACGTTTCCTTTCGACGGCCGCGATGCCTGCCAGCCAAAATCCCTTAGAAGGGCGATAGTGAAAATGCCAGCGTGTGGAAGGGGGCAACCTTGTCTTTATCCATGCTCAACGCAATGCAGAGCGTGCAATGCAGAACGTGCTTGTATCCTTGCTGCACGCATTTTAGACTGTGAGGCGAACTGGCTTCGTTCGAACTTTTTAACCTTCGGGAAGTGGCAATGTCAAATCACGCGCCTGACCAAGTGACGGAACGATCCGCGGGTCGCTGCCCGTTCAGCGTGAAAGAGGTGGAAGGTACGGACCCGTTCGCGCATTACGAAAAGATGCGCGCCTACGGCGAGGTCATCTGGGACGAGGGCATGCAAGCCTGGCTGGTCATGACGGCTGAAGGTTGCCGCAAGATGATGTCCTATGACAACGATAAACTTCGTTTCTGGACCGCCGACCTTTCGGACGAGGCCAAGGAAATCCAGGGCAAGCGTGGCTTGAAACTGGCGACCGGCGATGACCATTTCCGCCTGCACTCCTGGTGGATCCGGCAGTTCTCGTCGGCGGGAATCGAACCGTTCCGCGTGCCCGGCGTTCGGCCGCTGGTGCACTCGCTCATCGATCGCTTCATTGAGAAGGGCAAGGTCAATCTCATCGATGAGTTCAATGCCTTGCTGCCGGTGCGCGCCATCTGCGTGATCATGGGCCTGCCGTGGCAGGACGACGCATGGGCCGACAGTTGTTTCCAGAAAATGAAACCGATCGCCCGCTTTTTCAATTATTCGACAACCGGTGGTGAGGACATCATGCAGGCGGCAAGGGCCGCGGTCCGTGATTTGAACCGGATACTGATGCCGTTTGTGGAGGAGCGCCGGGCGGGGACGGGCGACGACATGATTTCACGTCTGTGGCGCGATGGACATACGATCCGGCCCGATTGGGGCGTGGAGGATGTCGTGACCAATGTGCGTCACCTGTTTTTCGCGGGCAGCGAAACCACCGCGCATACGCTGTCGAATGCGTTTTACATCCTCCTGTCCGAGCCGGACATGAAGGCGCGGATTCGTGATGCCGGTGAGCAGGGGGTCCCGAATTTCGTCGAGGAAGTCCTGCGCCTGTATGGGCCGGTGCAGTTCCGCACGCGGCTTGCCAATGAGGATCTCGCGTTTGGCGAAGTGACAGTGCAGAAGAACCAGGCGGTGGTGTCTGCGCAGGCGGCTGCGAATCGCGACCCGGGCAAGTATCCCAATCCCAATGCCATCGATCTGGCGCGTCGCGCGCCGCGTGACCACATCGCATTCAATACCGGGCCGCATACCTGCGTGGGTGCGGGACTTGCCCGCATCGAGTTGCAGGAGGCGATCAGTGCGTTCATGGAACGCATGCCTGACTTGCGCCTCGATCCTTCGGCGCCCGCGCCCGTGATGCATGGGTTTCAATGGCGCGAGTTCGCACCATTGCATGGATTATTCACCCCTGGCGCCAAACCGGCTGGCTGAAGTCCCGGCTGCACCGGGGCTATTCATCCGGGTGCAATGCTGTTTCCGGGACATCGGGACTTGGCGGACCCACCGCGTCAGAATAGTTGTCGTCCCGATATGGTCTCGAAGTTGGGGGCGATAAGGACGAAAGATGGCTCGGTACGGAGAATTATTCAGGAACAGAGCGGTGGCTCGATTGGTGCCGGAATAGGTGTTTCGAAGGCTACGATGAGCATGCTCATCAAATAGATAACTCTGGAGACGGAAGCGGTGAAATCACTTCAACCGAAAAAGCTTCTTCTAAGCAAGTGGACGGCGGTCAAGCCCATCGCCAAGCAGAAGCATTTTCTGGTCACCAAGGTGATTCAGCTAGAGCCAGATGACCCAATTGAGTGGGTCGAGATAGAGGCCATCCACAGCAAGAAAGTCTCGCAAATCAAATGGCGGGAGCTAAAGGACGAGACTGCATGGCTTCAAGGGTGGGTCTAGTCGGCGCAGACCACCTTGCTCAGGATGGAAATGACGGTATTGTCACGGCAAGTTAGTTTAGTCATATAAAACAACAACTTATGTGATCGTATTCCGCCAAAATGTGTTGTACACTTGTTTCACAAAGCGTGAAAAAAGGTGTAAGTTATGCAAATGTTTGGCAATGAATACAAGGAGTTATTAGAGAACGGTGACGTGCTGTTGTTTGCACGCAACGGCATCTTCCAAGCCCGCGTTTAAGCAGGCGATAGACGTTATGTCTATCGAAGCTTGAAAACGACGGATTTGGAAGTTGCGCGGAAAGTGGCACTACGGTTTTTGCACGAAACAGAATTTAAGCGGCAAGAAGGCATGCCGTTGCAACAAATGACGCTAGCGGCGGTCATCGACGAGTACATCGCATTGCGCCAGCGACAGTACAAACAAAGTCAAACCGCGCAAGTAAATAGCTCAACGCAACAGCGCCCTAGTGTAGTGCGCCGTAAAT
>CAXNGL010000031.1:0-16594 GCA_964201515.1 Burkholderiales bacterium | reverse complement strand
TCCTGTTTGGGTTCTTCAGTTGGTCCTGGTTCATTTGCCAGATCTGAGGCCAACGCCAAGGGTCCTTAAGGAATTTGCCGGCAATGCTCCAAAGCGTGTCCCCTTTTTCAACAATGTAGCGGTCGGGGGCATTTTCCTGAAGCTTGATGTCGGTGGCCTGGGCGACGGCATTGGTGGCCAGCGAAATGCCAAGGGCAAAAACGACCGGAGCCAGGAAGCCCGAGTGGCGGTGAGCATTAGTTGCTATGTTAGACTTTTGCATGTCAGACCTCATTTCCGGCAAGTGCCCTGAAACTGGAGATTAGCTGCCATCCAACGCCCTTTTTGGGGCACGATCGGCATAACGCGCCACCCCGTCATTTGGTGTAATGACGGGTATTGGTATTGCCAAACTCCATATCCAGAATAGTAGGAATATATCTTATAGTCTGCATTAGATTCTGCATCTAATGCATTCAATTAGCAACCAAATCATGGCGAAATTTCAGATTCTGCGATACCCGGATCCACGCCTCCTAAAAAAGGCTTCGTCCATTTCGGTCTTTGACCAGGCTTTGCGAGAACTGGTTCGGGATATGGCCGAAACCATGTATTCCGCGCCAGGTATTGGCCTGGCAGCAACCCAGGTCGATGTCCATCGGCAGGCCATCGTTATTGATGCCTCAGAGGATCGCAAAAGATTGATTACGTTAATTAATCCAAAAATACTTGATTCCAGGGGAAGGCAAATGTGCGAAGAGGGTTGCCTTTCAGTTCCCGGGGTTTACGACGAGGTGGAGCGCGCAGAATGGATCAAGGTTGGTGCACAAAATTGCGATGGTGAAGCGTTTTTGATTGAAGCCGAGGGTTTGTTGGCTGTTTGCATCCAACACGAAATGGATCATCTGCAGGGCAAGGTTTTTGTCGACTATCTTTCTCGGCTTAAACAAAGCCGAATCAAGGCAAGGATGCAAAAGTTGGAACGGGAGTCTGCCTGAATCCCGAACTTTCCCCGGATAGGCAAGCCATGACGATTGCTCGGGGTAACTCTGGAAGAATGATGCTTTGAAGCTGGTCTTTGCCGGGACCCCTGCATTTGCCGCGACAGCACTCGATGCGCTGCTCGGTGCGGGACACGAAGTCGCTTGCGTTTTGACGCAGCCAGACCGGCCCGCGGGACGCAAAATGATGATGCACGCGTCCCCGGTCAAACAAATGGCGGCTCAAATGGGTTTGCGCGCTCTCCAACCGGTATCGCTGAAGGACTTCGCTATCCAAGCGGAACTACGCGCCATGTCCGTGGATGTCATGGTTGTGGCAGCCTATGGGTTGATTCTGCCGCAAGCGGTATTGGATATTCCGAGATTGGGTGCGCTCAACATTCACGCGTCACTTTTGCCGCGTTGGCGTGGTGCCGCCCCGATCCAGCGTGCCCTGCTCGCAGGCGACACTGAATCCGGCATCACCATCATGCGCATGGATGCGGGCTTGGACACGGGTCCCATGCTGCTTCGCGAGTCCATTGCGATTCTCAAAGAAGAGGATGCAGGCAGCCTGCATGATCGCCTCTCCATTCTGGGGACGAAGTTGATCGTCATGACGCTTGACAGACTCGAGCGCGGCGGGATTGATGAGAAAATACAGCCCTTGGATGGCATCACTTACGCTCACAAGATCAGCAAAGCCGAGTCCCGGGTAGATTGGCGTGAATCGGCCGCTGAATTATCGTGCAAGATCCGGGCGTTCAGTCCTTCTCCGGGGGCATGCGCCACGCTCGATGGAAAGGAAATCAAGTTCTGGCGAGCGCGTGAGCAAACGGGCCGTCCTCTCCCTGTGGCCGGGGAGGCGAACCCGGGTGTAGTTCTTTCTGTTGCGGAAAACGCTATCGCTGTTGCCTGCGGGACGGGAGTCATCGAACTCCTGGAAATGCAACGCCCAGGAGGAAAACGTCTGCCTGTCGCCGATTTTCTGCGGGGATTCCCGCTTGTCCGCGGCGCTCGCTTCACCTGATCCCCTGAGCGTCTTCCCGCGAAGTCGGAAAGTGCCAAATTCATTGTGGCATGCCGGCCTATAATTCTCTCTCCTCCGGCCCGATAACCTGACTCCATGTCCATACTTCGCTGATGGTGACTCACTCGCTGGCCGACTCCCTTGCGATCGCAGGTGTGGTTGCGGGTCGGGTCTTGGGTGGCGGAAGCCTTACCGAGGCGATGGGAGGTGTTCGTGCATCCGGCGCCCTTCGTTCAGCAGTCCAGGATCTGGCGTTTTCTGCACTGCGCGATTTTGGACGCGCCGATGCGGCTTTATCGAGCCTGCTCCAGAAGAAACCGACGGCGTCCCTGCATGGACTATTGCTTGCTGCAGTGACGGAATTGTCCGGACGCCCGCGCAATCCTTACGCTGTTGTGGATCAGGCGGTAGAGGCCGCGGCGCGGATTGCGCCCCGGAACGCAGCTGGAGCCAAGGGGCTGGTCAATGCCGTATTGCGGAATTTTCTGCGCCAGCAAGAGGCATTGCTTGCCACTGCAAATGCGCGTGAACCGGGAAAGTATCGACACCCGCAATGGTGGGTTGATCGCGTGCGGGCTGCCTGGCCGGAGGATTGGGAGCGCTTGCTTGAGGTGGCCAACACGCCCCCGCCGATGATTCTCAGGGTGAACGCACGCCGCATGACGGGGAGGGAGTACCTGGGACTGCTCCACGACAAGGCCATAGAGGCGCACCTCCTGGACGCTCAGGCCGTTCGTCTGGAGCGACCGATGTCTGTTGAGCGGCTGCCGCAATTCAAGGAAGGTGGCGTGTCCGTTCAGGACTGGGGCGCGCAACAAGCAGCGAGGCTACTCGATGTTCAAAATGGCATGCGCGTACTTGATGCGTGTGCCGCGCCCGGCGGCAAGACCGCGCATATTGCAGAAATCGCGGATTGCGATCTAACCGCATCCGATGTCGATGCAAAACGAATTTCCAGGGTCTCCGAAACGCTTGGGAGACTTGGCCTTCGAGCCAATGTGCTTGTCGACAATGCGATGGAACCGTCATTCATCGGGAAGAAAGGGCCCTACGACCGGATTCTCGCGGATGTTCCTTGCTCCGCATCCGGCGTCGTACGCCGCCACCCGGATATCAAATGGCTTCGCCGCGAGTCCGATATTGGCAAGTTCTGTCGAACACAAAGTGCCATTCTGGCGTCCTTGTGGCGTCTTCTCGCGCCCGGAGGTAAATTGCTGTACGCCACGTGCTCAGTCTTCCCCGAAGAAAACGCGCACCGGATTACTGCTTTTCTGGCTGATTGCAGTGATGCCAGGCGGTTGCCACTGGATACTGCGCATTCCCTTGGCGGGCTGGAGACTGATTCATGGCGCGATGGTTCCCAACTCATGCCTGGAGAGAATAACGACGGCTTTTTCTATGCACTGCTAGAGAAAAATTCCTGATGCTGCGCGCCCTCGTCGCTTCCTTCTCTTTGCGGTTTGCGTCAATCGGATTGGCGCTGTTCCTGCTTGTCATGCCCGCGATGGCCGGCATCGACATTACGCAGGCCGGGCTCGAAGCGGTCGATGAAGGCTACGCCATTACGGCGCAATTCGATGTCGAGCTGACGCCGCGCCTTGAAGAGGCGCTGAATAGCGGTGTCGCGCTTTACTTCGTCGTCGACTTTGAACTGGTGCGCCCGCGGTGGTACTGGTTTGATGAGCGCTCCGTGGCAAGCCGGCTCCAGTATCGCCTCACCTATCACGCGCTGTCACGCCAATATCGCCTGTGGACGGGGATGCTGCACCAGCCGTTTGCAACGCTCCCGGAGGCGCTTCGGGTGCTTGGAAGGGTCAGGTCATGGGTGGTGCTGGAACGCGACCAGGTGGTGCCGGGGCGGACTTATCAGGCAGGCGTGCGCATGCAATTGGACCCATCGCTGCTTCCAAAACCCTTCCAGCTGACTGCAATCACCAACCGTGAATGGTCCCTGTCGTCGGACTGGCGACGCTTTGCCTTTTCGCCTGTGGCAGTGCCGCCAAACAGTCAACGTGCCGATGAGGCGCAAAAATGACCTACGCGCTTGTTGTCGCTGCGGCGCTAGGGGCGATCCTGCTGTTCCTGCTGGCTGCGGCCAGCGCCAATACGGCGCTGTTTGCCGAGCACTATCCTTTGTTGATCGGACTCAATGGGGCGATCGCCGTGGCGCTGCTCGGTCTGGTGATTTACCAGTTCGCGGTACTGGTTCGCCAGCGCAGGGCCAAGGTATTCGGTTCCCTGCTCACATTTCGCGTATTGGTGATGTTTGCTGTCGTTGCCATCGTTCCAGGTGCGTTGGTGTACACCGTGTCGGTGCAGTTTCTGACCAAGAGCATTGAGTCATGGTTCGACGTTCGCGTGGACAGGGCCCTTGAAGGGGGGCTGAATCTCGGCCGCTCGGCAATCGAATCCTTACTCGATGACCTGAGCATGAAGGCACGCGCCATGGCACTGGAACTTTCCGATTTGTCCGACCGGCAGCGGCTGGGTGTGCTCAATCGCCTGCGGGAGCAGGCAGGGGCTGAAGATGCCTTGCTGATTTCCGCGGGAGGGCGGGTGATCGCGGGTGCCAGTCGCAGCCTTGAAAAGCTGATTCCGCCGGTTCCGTCGCCGAGCCTGTTGCGCCAGGCCCGGATCGGACGCGGGTACGTGGCGATCGAGCCCGACGGCGGAAAGGGTCTCATGCTGCGCGCCATCGTACCGATCAACAGCCTGTCGCTAGCCGACGAGCCACGACTGCTTCAGCTGATGCAGCCAGTCCCGACTGCGCTTGCGGAGAACGCAGAGAGCGTACAGTCCGTGTATCACGCCTACAAGGAATTATCCCTTTCGCGGCAAGGATTGAAGGAGATCTACATCCTGACGCTGACCTTGACCCTGCTGTTGGCGTTGTTCGGCGCGCTGGCCCTGGCGTTCCTGTTGTCGCGACGACTCTCCTCGCCATTGGCGGTGTTGGCCGAGGGAACACAGGCCGTGGCACGCGGTGATTTCAGCGCGCGCGTGCCGGTGACCAGTCGTGACGAGCTGGGGATACTGACGCAGTCGTTCAACAGTATGACCGGTCAGCTCGATGAAGCGCGCCAGGCTACGGAGCGCAGTCGGGCCCAGTTGGAGACCGCCAAAGCCTATCTGGAAAATATTCTCGCCAACCTGTCGGCGGGCGTTCTCGTATTCAACCGCGATATGGCATTGGATATCGCGAACAGAGGTGCTGCCGAAATCCTGCGAGGTGATCTGTCGGAGCTGTATGGGCGGCCCCTCGAGGTGTGGCCGCGTTTTGGTGCGGTAGCTAGCGTCATCGCAGGCAATTTCCGGGCGAGCCGGGGCACTGCCTGGCAGCACCAGCTGGAGTTGCCGGATACCGCATCGGTTCTATTGTTGCGAGGCTCGTCTTTGCCTGTCGCCAGCGGCGGCGGTTTCGTCGTGGTCTTCGACGATATTACCCAGTTGGTTGTTGCTCAACGCGCCACCGCATGGGGCGAGGTGGCGCGAAGACTGGCGCACGAAATCAAGAACCCCCTGACACCTATTCAGTTGTCTGCCGAGCGCTTGCAGGCAAAGCTTGCCGCACGCGTCGCTCCGCAAGACGCTGAAATACTCAACCGCGCGGTCGGCACCATTGTTGCGCAGGTCACCGCCATGAAGAATATGGTGGACGATTTTCGGGAGTACGCGCGGACACCCGCACCCCAGCTCCAGTCGCTGGACCTGAACGCCCTGATTCGGGATGTGCTTGCCTTGTACGAAAACCCTGTAGCTGAAGTCGCCGCGCGGCTTGCCCCCACGCTTCCGCTGGTCCGGGGAGACCCGACGCAGCTGCGCCAGGTCATTCACAACTTGCTTCAAAACGCGCAAGATGCGTTGGCGGGCTCGGCTGACCCGCGAGTCGATGTCAGCACGGAGCTTGCCGACGGACAGGTTTTGCTGAAAATCGCAGACAATGGCAGCGGTTTTCCCGAAGCCATCATGCAGCGGGCGTTTGAGCCCTATGTCACCACCAAGCCGAAAGGCACGGGGTTGGGGTTGGCAATCGTCAAGAAGATAATCGATGAGCACCATGGCAGCATTGCCCTGGAAAATCGCGACCATCGTGGCGCGGCGGTGCGTATCTCGCTCCCGCTGGCGGCGTGACTCGCCAACCATTCAACTGCTGAAACATCATGTCCCAAATTCTCGTGGTCGATGACGAAGTCGGGATTCGCGAACTCCTATCGGAGATTCTGGCCGATGAAGGCCATACCGTGCAATTGGCCGAAAGCGCGACCAAGGCCCGGGAAGCCCGGGCGCGCGCCCGTCCCGATCTTGTGCTGCTCGACATCTGGATGCCGGATGCCGATGGCCTGACCCTGCTCAAGGAGTGGGCGTCCGCAGGCCTGCTGAACATGCCGGTGGTCATGATGTCTGGACACGCGACGATTGATACCGCGGTTGAGGCAACGCGAATCGGGGCCATGGATTTTCTGGAAAAGCCCATCGCACTGCAAAAACTGCTGGCTACGGTCAAGCGGGCCCTCGGACAAGCTGAGCCGCGGGACACGCGAACTGCGCGGACCATCCTCAGTATTGCGACCCTGACAAATACTCGCTCGCCATCCTTGACGGGATTGCGCAAGCGCCTTGCCCAGGCCGCCGTGGCGACGGCGGGCGCGGTATTATTGCGCGGAGAACGTGGCATACTGCCGGAGTTCTATGCGCGGGGCATGCAGCAGGCCGGAACTCCGTGGGTCAATGCAACCTATGCGCTCGGTGACGGTGCGCCAGATGTATTACCTCAGGCGGCGGGTGGCATCCTGTTCATCGAGGATCTTGCCCGGCTTTCGCCAAACCAGCGCAAGCACCTCGCTTTTCTCGTACCCCGCGCGGTTAGGGCCAAAGTTCGATTGATCTGTTTCAGTTCAGAAAGCCCCCAGGTTCTCTCCGAGTCCCTGGGCTTCGAATCAGGCTTGCTCGCGGCGCTCGGTGAATTGACGCTTGCCATACCGTCCCTTCGGGAACACGCCGAGGATATTCCGGAGATTGCGCAAGTCATGTTGAAGCAATTGGTCGAAGGCGGAATGTGCCCGCCGCGCCGATTCAGCGTGGACGCCTTGAATGCGCTCCAGTCATACCCGTGGCCCGGCAACCTGGAGGAGCTTTCAGCCGCCGTTCGAACCGTCGCGGCCACTGCACTCAAGGAAGACATCGACGCGGAAGAAGTGTCCAGCGTCGTGCATGTGGAAGCGCAGGAACAGCCCGGTATACCAGGCCTCATGCTCGATCTGCCGCTTCGCCAAGCGCGCGAGGCTTTCGAGCGCGTCTACTTTGCGCATCACCTGGGCCTGGAGGATGGCTCGATTTCGCGCGTTGCCGAAAAAAGCGGCCTTGAACGCACGCATCTTTACCGCAAGTTGAAGGCGCTAGGAATATCGACCAATCGCAAGGATCCGGAGCCGTCATGACACTTGGACAGGACATCGCCGAGAACAAGGGAGCACGGTCGTGAAGATCGTCATTCTTGGTGCCGGTCGCGTCGGAGCGTCGCTTGCCGAGAGCCTGGTTTCGGAGGAGAACGACATCACAATCGTCGACATTGACGAGTCGCGGTTGCGCATGTTGCAGGATCGCTACGACCTGAGGACGGTGGCCGGAAGCGCCTCCCATCCATCGGTGCTGGTGGATGCCGGGATCGAGGACGCCGACATGTTGATCGCGGTCACGCAAAGCGATGAAACGAACCTGGTCGCATGCAAGCTCGCTGCGCACCTGTTCAATGTTCCCACGCGGATCGCTCGTATCCGCGCTACAGAGTACCTTGCCAATGAGCGCATTCTCGGGCCGGACGGCTTTGCCGTGGACCTTTACATCTGCCCTGAACAGATCCTCACCGACTATCTGGTGAAACTGATCGAATTTCCAGAAGCCCTGCAGGTGCTCGAGTTCGCAGACGGCAAGGTCAGCCTGGTGGCGGTACGCGCGTTCGAGGGGGGCCCGTTGGTCGGACGGCAACTGAAGGACTTGCGGACCCACCTGCCAAACGCTGATGTACGCGTGGCTGCCATTTTCCGCAACGACCGGGCCATCGTCCCCGAGGGAGATACCGTAGTCCTGGCCGGTGACGAAGTGTTCTGCCTGGCGGCCACGCGCAACATCCGCGACGTGATGCGCGAACTGCGCCGGATGGACAAGCCGGTGCGCCGGGTCATGATCGCGGGTGGCGGGAACATCGGGCTGCGGCTGGCAGAGGCCCTCGACCGCGACTACGTTGTGAAGATCATCGAGCACAACAAGCGCCGTTGCGAAATACTCTCGACGCGCCTGCACAAGACCCTGGTGCTGCAAGGCGACGTGACTGACGAGGATTTGCTCGAATCCGAGAACGTCTCGGAAATGGACATATTCATCGCCGTTACCAACGACGACGAGAACAACATCATGTCGTGCCTGCTGGCCAAGCGCATGGGTGCGCGGCGCGTCGTGGCTCTGATCAACCGGCGCAGTTACGTGGATCTGCTGGAGTCGGGGCGCATCGATATTGCGGTATCACCGGCCCAGGCGACACTGGGAACGTTGCTGGCTCACGTGCGGCGCGGTGATGTGGCGCGCGTGCACAGCCTGCGGCGCGGGGCTGCCGAAGCGCTCGAAGCGGTCGTGCATGGCGATCCCGAGTCGTGCAAGCTGGTCAATCGCAGCGTGGAACGGATAGAGCTCCCCGAGGGGACGACGATCGGTGCGCTGGTCCGGGGCGAAGAGGTGATCATGGCGCATCACGATACCCAGGTACGCGCGGGCGACCACGTCATCGTGTTTGTCACAGACAAGAAGATGTTGCGGAAGGTGGAAAAGCTTTTCCAAGTTGGCGTCGGCTTCCTGTGATCCAGCCGATTCGTCAAGCCGGGACATGCATGTCCCCGCTCGGTTGCAGTAGGGCAACCGCCCGGGTCGTCAAACCCGAGACAGGTCATCCATGGTTCGCGTAACACCTGTTTTGCATCTCCTGGCAACGGCGATCATGATGCTTGCGGTATTCATGACGCTGCCGCTGGGCATTTCGCTGGCCATCGACGACGGCGCTGCGCCAGCATACGAAATGGCCATTTTCACGACCGGCTTGTCCGGTGTTGTGTTGTGGGCGTTGGTCCGCTCGCAGAGACAGGAATTGCAGACGCGCGACGGGTTCCTGCTGGTTTCACTGGTCTGGACGGTGCTGCCCGCTTTCGCGATGCTTCCGCTGATCCTCCATATTCCTGGCTTGAGCGTTACCGATGCTTACTTCGAGGCGGTGTCCGGATTGACGGCAAGCGGTGCCACTGTGATGAGTGGGCTCGACAAATTGCCCCCATCGATCAATTTGTGGCGCGGGCTGATCGTCTGGGTCGGCGGCATGGGAATCATCGTGCTGGCAGTCGCGGTACTGCCCATGCTGGGTGTCGGCGGAAGCCAGGTGTTCAAAGCCGAGACACCCGGGCCGATGAAGGATTCGAAGCTCACTCCGCGCATGGCCCAGACTGCGAAGGGACTTTGGCTGGTCTACCTGGGACTGACCATCGCCTGCATGTTCTCCTACATGCTGGCCGGGATGAACTGGGTGGATTCGCTGATGCACTCGCTTACGACAACGGGACTTGGCGGGTTCTCCACGCACGATGCGAGTTTCGCCCATTTTGATTCACCTGCCATCGAGATGGTCGCCATCGTGTTCATGCTCGCATCAAGCATCAACTTTGCTGTGCACTTCCAGGTGTTTCGCGGCGGGAGTCTTCGGCCCTATCGACGCGATCCGGAGGCCATTCTCATGCTGGCGGTGCTGGTGGTCAGCGTGCTGGGCATTACCGCATTTCTCTTGCACAGCGGGGTATACGCGGATGCAATGACGGCGCTTCGATACGGTGCATTCAACGTGGTTTCGGTCGCAAGCACGACGGGGTACGCAAACACCGACTACAATCTGTGGCCTGTCTTTGCCCCAGTCTGGATGCTTTTCTTGTCGTGTTTTTGCACGTGTTCCGGCTCGACTGGAGGCGGCATCAAATTGATCCGCGCGCGCCTGATGTTCCATCAGGCACTGCGCGAGATGACGCGCATCATTCATCCGCGCGCCCAGGTTCCGGTCAAGCTCTCCGGACATCCTGTCGAGAACAACATCATCTTCGCCGTGCTGGCGTTCATGCTGATGTACGGCGGCACAATCACGGTAGCGACCATGCTGCTGGCGGCGACAGGCCTTGACATCATTTCTTCGTTCTCCGCAGCGGTGGCGTGCATCAACAACATGGGCCCGGGACTCAACCAGGTCGGGCCGGCCACGACATTTGCGGTATTGAGCGATTTTCAGACCTGGGTATGCACGGTCACGCTTCTTCTCGGACGTCTGGAGCTGTTTACGTTGATCGTGGTGTTCACGCCGGGATTCTGGCGCCGGTAATACTGTCCCGGTGCGTGCGCTGATCGACATTCCCGTCAATGTTGTCGCCGGTCAGGGCGATGACGGGCAGGAGCAATTCATCGCTGACCTGGTGGAGCTGCGTCCGCAAGGCCAGCGCTGGGCAGTTTTGCTCAACACATCCGGGGTATCGCGAAGAGTCCCCGGGTTCCCGCAGGAAAACGGAGTCGTTGCCGTCAGCGTGACCCAAGGCTGCGTCTGTTGCAGCGCCCAGGTGGAGATGCGCGTCGTCTTGAACCGCCTGCTCAAGGAGATGCGGCCGCATCGCGTGCTGGTCGGCGTATCGGGGGTGGCGAAGGTGGGTGACGTTCTGCGCCTGCTTTCAGATCGCTGGCTGGCGCCGGTGCTGGACCTTCGCGCCACCATATCCGTGCAGGATGCAAGCGAGATTGCCGGCGTCAGCGAGAGGCTTGACGACCTGGCGCGGGAACGCTTGGCGTTTTCCGATGTGATCGCCATTCGAGGGAGCGGCCCGATGCCGGCTGGCGCACTTGCCAGACTGGAGGGCGCGCTGGCTGCGGCGGCCCCGGATGCCTCGATGGTCCACATCGATCGGTCGCGGATCACGCTGGCGCAACTGGATCGTTTCGCAAGGGCGCGACCCAGGCCGGTGTTCCGGCGTGACGACGATCAACAGGAATGATCGGTCCACACTCAAAGCATGATAATAAATCACGCCTATAAGTCCGGGTGGCGGGGACTATATATGGTAATTGATCATGATAAGCGGTCACTCCCGGAGCAGCTCGAAAGACGAAAAGAACATGTCGAGGTCACTCGGTGTCAATGCATCGGGGCGGGTCATCACCACCAGTTGGTACAGGCGCTTGCCTGCAGGAACCAGCCGGGCGTGGACGATCACCGGCCGCAGTGCTCCCTTCGCCGACGCGCCCGTGTTGCCATTGATGGTGATGCGGCGCGCAACCGGCGCGGCATCCCGGGCAAGCACGCCCTTGGCGATTGCGGGGTCGGCGAGATCGTCAACGACCGTGCCCGCGACATTGCGGGACAAAGCGTCGCGGGCTTCGGCGACGTGCGTGCTGGCGTCATCTTCATAGTCCGTGAAGCCGGCCCCGAACAGGGCGTCGCGGGCAGTTGCAGTCCACAAAGTCATGGTCGCGCCAGTCCCGAGGACACGCGTGGTTGATTGTGACCGGGCCGGCATCAGGACCTGGAATTTGCCGTCATCCGAGGCCAGATTTCGCCAATCGAGGTCGGCGTAGCAACCGGCCAGGAATGCCAGCGCCAGCAACACGGCGAATACGCGGCGCTCTGCGATCCTCACGCCGCGCCTGTCCGGGCTACTTTGCTGCGACGACGGCTATCTCGATCAACATGCGCGGGTCGGCAAGCTTTGCCTCCACCGTGGCGCGTGGTGGCAGGTTTGCCGGATCCACCCATGCCGACCATACGGCATTCATCTGATCGCGATTGCGGATATCCGTGAGCCAGATGTTCACCGACAGGATGCGCGATTTGCTGGTCCCGGCGCGCGCGAGCAAGGCATCGATGGCCTTGAGGATCTGTTCAGTCTGGCCACGGATGTCCTGCGACAGGTCTTCGGCCACGTTGCCGCCGGTAAACACCAGGTTCCCGAACTCGGATGCGTCGGAAAGAATTTTCTGTGGATTGTGTCGAATGATGTTCATGTTGATCTCCATGCAAGATAGTGTTTGTGTTCCTGCGGCGCCCCAGGAATCGTGTTGTCCGCTGCGCACCCCGGCCAGCACCGCTTGAATCTAGCGGTCATAGGCGAGCGCGGGCGCCAGCCAGCGCTCGGCCTCGTCCACTGAGATTCCCTTGCGCCGGGCGTAGTCGCGGACCTGATCCTCGGCTATTTTTCCGACGGCGAAGTACTGCGCCTGCTGATGGGCGAGATAGAAGCCGCTGACTGCGGCGGCGGGCATCATCGCGAAGCTTTCCGTCAGGGCCATGCCCGCTTCTGCAGCTCGGAGCAGGCCGAACAAGGCGGCTTTTTCCGTATGGTCGGGGCAGGCGGGATAGCCCGGCGCCGGGCGGATGCCGCGATATTTCTCGGCAATGAGTTCATCTGCCGACAGCGATTCATCGGCGGCATAGCCCCAGAATTCCCGGCGCACGCGCTCGTGCAGCCTCTCCGCAAAGGCTTCGGCCAGACGGTCCGCCAGTGCCTTGAGCAGGATGGCGTTGTAGTCGTCGTGCGCATCCTCATAAGCCTTGGCCCGGGCATCGCACCCGATGCCCGTGGTGACGGCAAACGCGCTGATGTAGTCAAGCATGCCGGCGCCCTTCGGAGCCACAAAATCTGCCAGGCACTGGTTGGCCCGGTCGGCAGCCTTTTGATTTTGCTGGCGCAAGTTGTGCCAGGTCATTAATACTTCCGCCCCGTCGTCCTCGCCAGCCAGGATTTCAATGTCATCACCTACGCTGGCAGCCGGCCAGATGCCGTAGACGCCGTTGGCCGTCAGCCACCGCCCATCGATGATCTTCTTGAGCATGGCCTGGGCATCGCGAAAGACATTGCGCGCGGATTCCCCGACCACCGGGTCTTCCAGGATCTTCGGATAGGTGCCGGTGAGGTCCCAGGTCTGAAAGAAGGGTGACCAGTCGATGTAGCGCGCCAACTCGGCCAGATCGTAATTCTTCAGCAACTTCCTGCCGATCATCCTGGGGCGCGTGGGTTCAACCGCCGACGGATCAGGCCGGAATCGATTGGCGCGCGCGGTCTCCAGGCTGACCAGCGAAGGCCCTTTCTTCTGCGCATGCTGGACGCGGATTTTCTCGTAGTCCGAACGCACCGTCGCAATGTATTCATCGCGCAACTCGGGCGACAGCAGGTTCGAGCAGACGCCGACTGCGCGCGACGCGTCCGGCACATACACGGTCACGCCGGCGTAGTTGGGGGCAATCTTCACGGACGTGTGCACCCGAGACGTCGTGGCACCACCGATCAACAGTGGCAGGTCCAGGCCCTGGCGCTGCATTTCCTTGGCGAAATGGGCCATTTCCTCGAGAGAAGGGGTGATCAGGCCGGATAAACCAATGATGTCGGCTTTCTCCTCGCGAGCCACATCGAGGATCTTTTGCGCGGGGACCATGACGCCAAGGTTGACCACGGTGTAATTGTTGCATTGCAGGACCACCGACACGATATTCTTGCCGATGTCGTGGACGTCACCCTTCACCGTGGCGATGACGATCTTGCCCTTGGGCTTGGAAGCTTCTCCCGTCTCGCTGGACAGGCGTGCCTTCTCCGCTTCAATGTAGGGCAGCAGGTGCGCCACGGCCTGCTTCATCACGCGGGCCGACTTCACCACCTGAGGCAGGAACATCTTGCCGGCGCCGAAGAGATCGCCGACCACATTCATGCCATCCATGAGCGGGCCCTCGATGACTTCGATCGGCCGCCCGCCCCGCGCCTCGATCTTGAGGCGTACTTCCTCGGTGTCCTCGACGATCCATTGCGTGATGCCGTGCACCAGCGCATGCGTCAGCCGGGATTCCACCGGTGCCGGGCTCTTCGCTGTTCCCCGCCATTCGAGCGTCTGCGCTTCCTTAGCCCCGCCCGCCTTCAGCGTGCCGGCCAAGGCGATCAGGCGCTCAGTGGGGTCTTCCCCGTCGGAGCGCTTGCGGTTGAGCACCACATCCTCGACGCGTTCGCGCAACTCAGGCGACAGGTCGTCGTACACGCCGACCATGCCGGCATTGACGATGCCCATGGTCATGCCGGCCTTGATGGCGTGATACAGGAACACCGTGTGGATGGCCTCGCGCGCCGGGTCGTTGCCGCGGAACGAGAAACTCACATTCGACACGCCGCCCGATACCTTGGCATGGGGCAGGTTGGCGCGGATCCAGCGCGTCGCCTCGATGAAATCCACACCGTAGTTGTTGTGTTCCTCGATGCCGGTGGCAATGGCGAAGATGTTGGGGTCGAAGATGATGTCTTCGGCCGGGAAACCCACACGCTGCGTCAACAGGTCGTAGGCGCGCTTGCAGATCGCGGTCTTGCGCGCGAAGGTGTCGGCTTGCCCCTGCTCATCGAAGGCCATCACGATCACCGCCGCGCCGTAGCGACGGCACAACCTGGCCTGGGCGAGGAAGGCCGCCTCGCCTTCCTTGAGGGAAATGGAATTGACGATGGCCTTGCCCTGCACGCACTTCAGCCCAGCCTCGATCACCTCCCACTTGGAGGAATCGATCATCACCGGCACGCGCGAAATATCGGGCTCGGAGGCCACCAGGTTCAGGAAGCGCACCATGGCGGCCTTCGAATCGAGCATGGCCTCGTCCATGTTGATGTCGATGACCTGCGCACCGTTCTCCACCTGCTGTCGTGCCACGGCCAGTGCTTCGTCATATTGTTCGTTGAGGATCAGGCGCGCGAAGGCCTTGGAGCCGGTGACGTTGGTGCGCTCGCCGACATTGACGAACAGCGACTGCTCGTCAATGTTGCAGGCCTCCAGCCCCGACAGGCGCAGCTTGGCTGGGGGTGCCGGCAGCTTGCGCGCGGGCAGGGGCTTGACCGCCAGAGCAATGGCGCGAATGTGGTCGGGCGTGGTGCCGCAGCAGCCGCCAGCGATGTTTACCAGCCCGGCTTCGGCGAATTCCTTGAGCAGCGATGAGGTGATGTCGGGTGTCTCGTCGAACCCGGTGTCGCTCATCGGGTTGGGCAGGCCGGCATTCGGGTAGACGCAAATGTGCGCATCGCACACCGTGGCCAGTTCCTCGATATAGGGCCGCATCAGCGCAGCACCCAGGGCGCAGTTCAGACCGATGGTCAGTGGCCTGGCGTGACGCACGGAACTCCAGAATGCCTCGACGGTTTGGCCGGAGAGGATGCGCCCGGAGGCGTCCGTGACCGTGCCCGAAATCATGATGGGCAGCCGCACCCCTGCCTCCACGAAGAAGGTATCGATGGCGAACAGCGCCGCCTTTGCGTTCAGGGTGTCGAAGATGGTTTCGACCAGGAAGATGTCCACGCCGCCCTCGTGCAGTGCGCGGGCCTGCTCGAGATAGGACGCCACCAGTTCATCGAAAGTGACGTTGCGTGCGCCGGGGTCGTTCACGTCCGGGGAGATGGAGGCGGTCCGCGGTGTCGGGCCGAACGCGCCGGCGGCAAAACGGGGCTGATCCGGCGTCGCGTATTTCGTGCAGGCAGCCTTCGCCAACCGCGCCGAAGCCACATTCATTTCGTAGGCCAGTTCTTCCAGCCGATAGTCAGACTGCGCGATCCGCGTCGCGCCGAAGGTGTTGGTCTCGATGATGTCGGCGCCGGCAGCAAGATATTGCTCGTGGATCTCGCTGATCACCTGCGGGCGCGTCAGGGACAGCAGCTCGTTGTTGCCCTTGACGTCCTGCGCAATGCCGGCGAACCGCTGCCCGCGGTACTCCGCTTCCCCCAGCTTGTAGCGCTGGATCATGGTGCCCATGGCCCCATCCAGGATCAGGATGCGGCGTGAGAGCAGCGTTCGGAGTTCGTCTGTGCGGTCGAAGTGCATCGTGATATCCAAAGAAAAAACCCGTTCAGCATTTGCGCAGCTAAACGGGTTTCCCTCGCTTTAGCCGTATTTGTTTTTCTCGCCAGTGACCCGGGAGGCGCCCGCAAGCTGAAATCAAATCGGCGCGAGGACGAACCTTACCGATTGGAGGGGGATCTTGTCAAACGTCGGCCTCAGTGGAACGCCCGCCCGTAGTCGATGCCGCCCATGGCCTTTGCGGCCTGTTCGACGGCGACCTTTACCGACGATGCACCAGTCACATCGGCTCGGAACCCGGGACACCCGGTTTCACGCGCTACGGCCTCCAGGGCGACGGCGTTGGTGTCGAGCAGCGCGACCTGGGAGCCTTCCGCGACGAAAAGTTCCGCCGTCGTTTTCCCCATGCCGGACGCGGCGCCGGTAATGAGGATGCGACGACCGCCAAGTCGGCCTTTCTGCATGCTGATTTCTCCAATGGATGGACTGCCCGGACCTGCGAAGGGGGTGTTGAATGCATGATACCGGGCTCGGCAGGATATGCATTCCGCAATGGGTGTGGCGGTCGTTGCCTGCTACACTTTCCGTCCGGCGATCGATTTGCCGCAGAATTTGGATCCAAACAGGAGGAAGGGCAATGGAGGAAATCGTCTACAAATGCGCGCAAGCGGCGCGACTGAAGTATCCGGGGCTGCGCTCCGGCCTGATCGTGCCGGGCCTGGACATGGCG
>CAXNGL010000030.1:0-17197 GCA_964201515.1 Burkholderiales bacterium | reverse complement strand
GACAGAATGGTTCCGGCGTTGCTCGCCAGCAGCCAGAGCAGGTCGAATTCCGCCGTCTTCATCGGAATCTCCTTCTGCTTCAGATGCACCGTGCGCGAGGCCCGGTCAATGCGAAACTTGCCGAAGACGAATTCATCCTGTGCCCCGGCCACGGCCGGGGCAGGGCCGACGCGGCGCAGGCAGGCGCGAATGCGTGCCAGCACCACGCGCGGTTCCGCCGGCTTGAGGATGTAGTCGTCCGCACCCAGTTCAAGCCCCAGCACGTGGTCAAAGTCCTCTTCCCGCGCCGTGAGCATCAGAATGGGGCCACGGTAGCGCTCCCTGACCTCGCGGCAGATGTCAAACCCGTCCTTGCCCGGAAGCATGCAATCAAGCACGACGGCGTCGGGCATGGAGTCAAGGATGCGCTGCACGGCGAGATTTCCCTTTGACTCGTACTCGACCACAAGCCCCTGCTTTTCCAAAAAACGCCCCAGCGCCATCAAGGCGATTTCATCATCCTCGATAATCAGGATGCGTTTAGCGTCGTTGCTTTTCATGCTTTGTTCCCAAACTTCGATTGGCTGACCCAGGCGCGCAACTCTCCCGCCACGCCACATAGCGCGGCGGACAGTTGGCTTGCGACCCGCCGGGCCTCGGCAACCTCACCCGCGCGCGCGGCGCGATTGAGTGCAACCCCGAGATCCTCGTCGCCGGAATTGGCATACACACCCCAGCTGCCGTTTATTTTATGTGCTTCTGCGGCCAGCCGGGAAAGTTCACCACTCTGCGCAAACGCGATGATGCTGGCGGCAAACACCAGGTAGTCATCGGCCACCTTGGCTGCGATCTCGGCAAACAAGTCCAGATCGCCGTCGATGCCCTGTATCGCCTTGTCAAAACGGGCGTCCGCCACCGGCGCGCCGGATACGCCGGATACGCCGGATGCGCCCGAAGGCGCTGCCGCAGCCAGAGCCATGACACGGTTGATCTCACCAAACAGCGATTGCGCGACGAACGGCTTGGCGACATAACCGTCCATGCCGGCGCTGAGGCAGCGCTCCCGGAAGCCGCCGAGGGTGTGCGCCGTCACGGCGATCACACGCGTGCCGGACACCGGTTGCGGCATGGCGCGCAGGCGCTGCAGGAATTCAAAGCCGCTCATTTCGGGCAACTGCACGTCCAGCAAGATCAGATCGGGCGCGACGCTCCCGATCAGCTCAAAGCCGCGCGCCCCGGATGCGGCCTCCAGTACCTCGTGACCGCGCCTGGACAGCAGACGCTGGACGACCAGGCGGTTGGTCGCGTCATCCTCGACCACCAGCACGCGCAGCCCGGCGCGCTGATCGCCGCCCTCAGCCTGCGTCATGGATACCGGTGAGGCAACCGGCATCGCTGCCCGAAAAAATGGAATGTCGAAAAAAAACACCGTGCCGCGCCCCGGTTCGCTGTCAACTCCGATACGCCCGCCCATGCCCTCCACCAGGCGCTTGCAAATCGCCAGCCCCAGCCCGGCGCCTCGAAATTGGCGCGTCACGGATGAGTCGGCCTGCGCAAAGGCGTCAAAAATCCGCACATGCTGGTCCTGCGGAATGCCGATTCCGGTATCGCGAATCTCAAAATGCGCCATCACGCCGCGCGTGTACGAGGGTGTCGTCTCGACCTTCACATCAATGCCGCCACTGGCGGTGAACTTGACGGCGTTGCTCAGCAGGTTTGACAGCACCTGCTCAAGGCGCGCCGAATCACCCAGCAACGCCTGGTCCTTGGCAGATGCGTCACGGAACGAAAACGCCAGCCCCTTGCGCGCCGCCTGCATCGAAAATGTCTCCACCGTCGCGGCCAGAGCCTGCCCGATCGAGAACGGCGCATTCACCAGTCCGACATGCCCGGCCTCTATTTTCGAGAAGTCCAGAACATCATTCACCATCTGCAGCAAGGTGTCAGCCGCGCTGCGCGTGAGATTCAGGTACTGCCGCTGCTCGGCGCTCAGCTCCGAATCCAGGACCAGATCGGTCATGCCGATGATGCCGTTCAGGGGCGTGCGGATTTCGTGGCTCACATTGGCCAGAAACTCGCTCTTGGCCACGTTTGCCACCTCGGCGCGCTCCTGTGCCTGTTTGAGCTCGGTGATATCAACCCGCACGCCCACCCTGTCGCCGCCCGGGGTGCGCCGCTCGGCAATGCGCAGCCAGGTGCCATCGTGCAACACCTGCTCGAAGATCGCGTTTTCGCTGAGATGCAAGGCCATGCGCTCCGCCACCCATGCCTCGACACGGCCCGCGGCCAGCGCATACTGCCCGCGCAGGGCGCCGCCGCGAAGCATGTCCTCAAAGCGGATGCCCGGAACGATGAGATCGCGCGACTTGGCGTAGATCTGCCGGTAACGCTCGTTGCAAATCAGCAAACGGTCGTTTTCGTCAAACATGACAAAGCCGGCATCGAGCGACTCGACGGCCGAGCGCAGCCGCTCGGATGCCGCGACGATCTCCGATTGCTGCGCCGCCAGTTGGGCCGCCGCGAGCGTCATCGCCTCGCCCATCTGCACGAACTCGATCGAGCTGCCGCTGAGGTCAACGCGATCCACCCTGCCCGCGGGAATATCGGCGGCCAGGCGGGTGAGCCGCGCGATGGCCCGCGCGTTGGGCTTGAGCGCCGCATCGAGCAACCACAAGCCCGCGCCAAGACAGACCAGCAGGCCGATCAAGGCATCGCGCCACGCCAGTCTGCCCAGGTCCTGCGGCATGGTCCTTTCCGGCACCACCAGCACCGCGCCAAGGCGGGCGCGTTTCGCGATGGTGCGGACGAGGGCGCCAGAGCCGATCTCCCCGCCGCGCTCCGAGCTTAGCCGCGGCAGGCCGTTGTCGCGAAAAATACGGCGAACCGGCGCGCCGAATGCGTCGGTGAGGCGGATTTCCCGCACGCCGGGGGCGCGCATTGCGGCCAGCAGCAGCACATCGAGCGCCTCCTGGTCGCCGCTCTCCACCGGCGGTGCCGTCGCCGCAGCCAGCATATCGGCTATGGCGGAGACATCCTGCTCCAGCGACTGCTCAAAGCGGTTGGAAATGTCGGGCACCAGATAGGCGACAAAGACGACCAGCATCACCGTCAGCAGCAGCGAATGGATCAGCGCGTTGCGCGGATAAAAGCGCCGCGGCACACACATTGCCGACAACATCGCCATCAGGCGGCGCATCAGCGCGGACGCCGCAGCGAATCCGGCCCCGTTCCCGCAGGCATTGGTTCCGGCCCTGGCCCTGCCGTAGCGCTCATACAATTTGCATTCCGCATCCGTGCACCCTCAATGTCCCGGCCCGCGGCCGCCAGTTTCGAGCGGCGCGACCGGGCGCCAATCTAGCATGCCGCGGCACGCCTCAGAGAGAGTCTAGGCAGGAGGGGCGGCCCGGTCTGTACCGGGCTCGTCGGTCTTGTGTAACTTTGCGTAACAGCACTCGTGCGCTGTCGGCACGATCAGAAGCCGGCGGGCGCGCGAATGACAAAAGGCTGCGGGCTCGAGGACGGCCGAGCCGCTTCCGCCGGGGTGGCTTGAGCAGGCGCCGCCGGCGCGCCGGAAGCCGCAGGCGTGGCCGGGGCGGCGGGTGCTGCTGCACCGGCTGCACCGGCTGCACCGGCTGCACCGGCTGCACTGGGCGAGACGGCCGGAGCAACGATGGCGGCCGGGGCAGGAGCGGCCGGAACAACCGTCGGGGCGGGCGCCGGTGGCGTAACCGGGGCTGTGAGGGGCACCGCCGGCACCACAAGCTCCAGCGGTGGCGGTGGCGGTGGCGCTGCCAACGACTGCTGCGGTGCTGCCGCAGCGGGCGGCGCCACCGGTACGACCGGCACGACCGGCACGACCGGCGTCGCAATAAAGCTTCTGGGCTCTGCCACAGTCCCTGCCTTGGGATCGGCGGGCACGCCACCGGCCGCAAGAAACTGCCAATCGGCATAGCGCCTGGCCTGACGAAAGCCCTCGTATTGCTTCGGAAACCCGGATCTGCGCAGCGGCTCGCGCATTGAATTGGAATGCACGCCGACAATTTGCCCGTTGCCATCGCGTATCAGCACCCAGAAGCCGTTCTCAGCCGCAGCCCCGGGCACATCCGGATCATGCACGGGATCGCGATATATCCTGCGCAGGTAGCGCTGCACCGAAAGCTGGTTCGGGTCGCGCAGCAGGGCGTCGAGCGTCCTCGGGAAGGGCTGCATGCCGGCCGTGTTCTGGCTGTGATACAGCTCGAGCGCACGGCGGATTTCATCACCGGCAAACAACAGCTCCGCCTCTTTGTCGCGGCGCATGTCATTGCTCAGCAGTGTCACGCCGGCCGCAACCGCAAGCGATGCCGCCAGGATGGCCAGCAGCAAGCCGAGATACGTGTATCCGGCCTGGGCGCCGCGCCTACCAGTCTTCATAGCGCGTGCCGCTTCGAGGCGCGCCCGGCGCGCCGCTGCGAACGTCCCTGATACCGGCCTCCTGGCCGCCGTTCTGACTGACCGGGGTCCAGGTGTCGGACTCGTTGGTGACCGGGTCGACCGGAATTTCACGCAAGTAACGGTTTTTAACCAGGTCATCGAGTTCCGCCGGCCATTTTCCGGTGTCCTGGTAAAACTGGTCTATTGCCTCGCGCATCGATTTTAGATTGGCGCGCAACGCAACCTCACGCGATTTTTCCAGGCTGCCAAAATAGCGCGGCGCGGCAATCGAGGCCAATGTGGCGATGATGGCCATCACCACCAACAACTCGATCAGCGTGAAGCCGGCGCATGCCAGCAGCGTGCCGCCGCGGCGCCCGGACGGCGCGTAGCGTGTCAGCTTACCAATCACGATAGACCACACCGTTCATGCCACGCCCCTTGGACAGGGAGTAGACATCAAACACGTCGGTGCCCTCCTGCGGCGAATCGGGTGCGCTGGCATAACTGCGCTTGCCCCAGGTCTGCGCCGCCGGCGTGGTTTCATCCGGATGCATCGGGTCACGCGGCAGCTTGCGCAAAAAATAAATCTTCTGCCGGTCGGCCGATGCGGTGTTGTCCACCCCGCCCGAGAGCTCATCCAGTGTATTCGGATAACCGCTGTCCCCGGCGCTCGCCCTTACCTTGCCCTCGTCCACCGCCCGCTTGTAACTATCGAGGGCGGTACGAATCTCACGCAGGGCGGTGCGCAATTCACGCTCTTGCGAGCGCTTGACCACGAGCTCCTTCAGCGGCACCGCCATCGACGCCAGGATGCCGACAATGGCGACCGTGATCATCAACTCGATCAGCGTGAAGCCGCGCGCCCGCGACATGATTACTTCGCTGCCACACGCAGTTGCAGCGGTCCGGCGCCCTTGACCGGAATGGTCCCGCCGCCGGCCAGCGTCGGCACCGCGGTGGCGATATGCACCTGCGTCGCGCCTTCCTTGCCGGTGGCGCGGAATTTCAGCGCCAGCAGTGAACCGGTGCCCAGCGCACCGGAGGGCGCGCTGCGCCGCACCCCGACATAGATACGGCCGGCGGTGGCATCGGAGCGCTCGGTGAACACGGTCTGCGCATTTTCGCTGCGCATCAACTCACCCTCGGTGACGCCCACCACCGTCAGCACGGACGGATCAAACACCAGCTGCAATTCGGCGCCCGACAACGCGACCTTGGTGCTCGCATCCACCGTCACCGTGAACTCATCGCCGGCCTTGACCGTGGAGGGACCCCGCCAGGCGAGATCGAACGTCCGCACCGGAGAAGCGGCGGGGCTCTCGGCCGCGGCCGAGACTGCGGCTGCGGCGACCACAGCCGGGACGGCGGGTACGGCGGGTACGCCGCCCACGACACGCGAGCTCACCAAGCCCGCATTCACGCCACCCGCCATCGCGGCAAGCTTGACCGGCTCTGCGGGCGGGTTGAGCATCGGCGGCATAACACGGAACATCGCCTCGGTGCCCGACCAGATGGCCGCGGATTCGATGCTCGGGCGCGGGATGTTGCGCACGATGCGCGGCGTGATCGACAGCGCGATCTCGTTCTTGGTGCCATCCGTACGGGTCGACGAGAACAACCGGCCCAAAACCGGAATGTCGCCCAGCCCCGGCAGGCGCTGCGCTTTTTCGATCTCATCATCCTGGATCAGGCCCATCAGCGTCTGCGTTTCTCCGTCCTTCAACTGCAGCACAGTGGTGGCATTGCGGGTGCCAACGCGGTAGGCAATGGTGCCGTTCTTGCTGGTCACCTGGTCGCCAAGCGTGCTCACCTCGAGGTTCATCTTGATCATCACGCTGCCATCCATATGGATGTTGGGCTCGACCTCGAGCTTGAGGCCGACATCGAGGTACTGGATGGTGTCGGTGACAACCGGCGTCGTGGCGCTGGGCGTGACCACCGAGGAAATGACCGGGATGCGGTTGCCGATCAGGATCTTCGCCTTCTCGCGGTTGCGCACCCGCACGCGCGGATTGGACAGCAGGTTGCTCTCGCCGGCCTCGCTCTTCAGGTTGAGCTGGCCCGGGCCGCCGGAACCCGAAATACCCCGGGAGTTGAGCTGGAACTGGGTCGGAAAGGTCACCCCCAGCTCCTTCAGGCGCGAGCGCAGGATCTCCAGCACCTCGATCTCGAGCACCACCTCGGGTTCGGCGTGGTCCTGCACCGAGATGAGGTTCTCGGCCAGGCGGATCACATCCGGCGTGTCACGGATGACCAGCAGGTTGAGCTTCTCGTCGATGAAGGTGTCCTTGGTCTTGAGCATGGTCTTGATCATGCTCTGCGTCTGCTTCACGTCGGCGTTCTCGAGGTAAAAGCTGCGGATGACCAGGTCCTGGTATTCGCGCACCTTGGTCGCGGTGGCCGGGTACACCAGCATGGTGTTCTCGTTCAGCACCTTGCCGGCAAGCTGGTTGGGGTCGAGCAGCAGCGCGATCGCGTTCTCGATCAGCACGTCCTTGACCGAGATGCTGATGCGGATATCCGGGCGCACCTCCTTGTCAAAAATGAAATTCAGGCCGCTGCCCTTGGACAGCGCGGCGAACACCTGGCGCAGGCCGACATCGCGGAACTCCAGGCTGATCGGCACCGTGTAGCGCGACTTGATTTGTGGCGTCGAGATCACCTGGCGAAAACGCCGCGACTGGATTTCACGGCGCACCTCGCGCGCCTCGCGCTGCTCGGGGTTTTCGATCAGCACCTTGTTGAGCAGGTCGAGCGCCATCTCCACCTGGCCCTTGCCTTCGGCCGCGACGGCGCGCTGCACCTCGGCGCGATGACGACGCGAACGCGTCACCGCCTCGGCGCCGGCCAGTGCCCGCGGGTTGCGCGCGCTGAGGGACAGCACGCGTTGGTAGGCCTCCTCGGCGACATCCTCGCGCCCGGCAATGAGGTCCGCATCCGCGGCGGTCAGCAGCTGGAAAACAGCTTTGTCACGCTGCTCGATAAGCCCGGTGCGCAGCGCGAAATCCCGCGGATCCATGCGCACCGCCTCGTGCATGCGATCCAGGCCGTCCTCCACGTTGCCCTGACCCAGCAGCGCACGCCCGTCGCGCGACATGCGCTCTGCGGCACAGCCGACCAGCGACAGCAGCACCGCAGCCGCAAGCAGTGAAGTGGCACGTTTGAATATACGTTTGGTTTTCATGGGCCGGCCCCGAACTGAAGACTTTGCCGCTCACGCAGCGGAAGATAAGTGAAATGCAGCGCGCCAAGCTCCACGCGTTCCAGCACATAGGTGCTGTCTATGGTCTCGCCCAGCGACACCGACAGCATCGCGGTGCCACGCGCCAAAAAGTAGGTCTGGTTGCCGCGCCCGTCATCGAGCTGCCCCATGAACCTGAAGGGCAGCGGCGGCGCGCGCGGCGCCTCGACCGGAGCGGGCAGTGGTGGTGGCGGCGGCGGCGGCACAATGACCCAGCTTTTCGAGCCGAAAGGATCGCCCGCCTCGCCGATCTCGGCGATGTCGCGGCGCTTGGCCAGCAGATCAAGGCGCACTGAACCTGGCGGCAAGGGCTTGGCGAGCGGCGCATCCGCGGCCATGGCAGGCTTGCCTTCGCCGCCGCCGCCGGCCGCCTGCGTGTCTGCCGCCGGGGCCGTGTAGATTGCCTGATCGGAACGAAGGCGCAGCGCGCCGGCGGCCGGGTCGGCACCCACCGCGACCGACGTCACTGGCACCTGTTGGGCGCCAGGGCCGGCCTGGCGCGGTGCGGCATGCGCGCGCTCAACCAGGCTGAACTCGATGCGCAGCGGTATGCCAGCGTCGGCAGCCATGCCCGGCCGTGCCGATTCATCACGCGTCATCTCGATGCCAAGTACGACCGCGACAATACCCGCCGCCGCGAACAGCACGCGTTTGCGGTTCATTTCGCGCCCCGGTAAAAAATGCTGACGCGCACTTGCGCCTCAATCGCCGCTGCGCCGGCGTTCTGGCGCTGCAACGAAACGCCGTCAAGGGCGAGCGAGGGGACATCGCGCAGCACGCGGCGCACAAAGGCGTTGATGCTGGCGTAGGAACCCTTCACCGGCAGCGTGATCTGATAACGCAACAAATCAAGACCGGCTTCCTCGATCAGCCGGTACTCGCCACGCTCGAGCACCAGCGTTTCTTTTTCCGCTGCGGCGTGAATGTCGCGCAATACCATGTTGATCTGTGTCGCCGGCGGAAAAAAGCGCTCAAACGCCGCGATCTGCAGGCTCGGATTGTTGTCCTCGCCGCGCTTGATTTGGCGTCCGCTGCGCGGCGACTCGCGCAGGCGGCGCACCTGCTCCTCGAGTTCGGAAGCGTCTGATCCGGCCGGCAACGTGACGCTGAACAGTTCGGTGGCGGCGAGCGCGACCAGGACCGCGGCGACCAGGCCGAACAGGCCAAGACGGGCGCTGATGCGGCGCAGCCGCAGGCTCAGTTCGGCGCGGATTTGGCTGCTGTCCATGATGCGAAGAAAGTGAAACGAACGGGACGGCTGGGATCTTCAAGCATCACCTGGTGCGACTGCAGGATGGCGGGGGCGAGACGGCCGTCGGTGCGCAGCCGCTCGAGGTAATCGAGCATGCCCTGCGCGTTCCTCGCCTCGGCGCCGGCGCGCACCTGCGCCGTGGCCGGATCGGACTCCAGGCTGAGCAGCGCGATGTGCTCGCCGTTGGCCGCGGAAATGGCGCTGAACACATCGTCCCATGGCGTGCTCAACTGGCGGATGACGCGGTTTGCCTTGCGCACGCGCTCATCGGTGTCGCCGCCGCGCGCAACGGGCTGGCTGGCGCGGTTGCGTTCGGCGTCGCGGCCCACCCCCAGGCTCACCAGTGCGGCGTCGAGCGTGGCGACGCGCTCGCGCGCAAGATCAGACTGCCACAGCGCCAGCGTCAGCAACACCGCTCCCACGGCAACGGCGGCAAGGCCTGTTCCATGCGAGCGCGATTGCGGCCTGGCAAAATCAAGCGCCAGCGGCGGCGTGCGCAACAGCACCGACAGCGCGCGCTTTAAGGCCGGATGCGCGGCGGCTTTTTTCAGCCACGCGACGCCCGAGCTCGCGCCCTCTTGCAACCGTGCGATCAATTCGGCGCGCTGCATGCCGCGGCTCCCATCGTGCACAGCACCTGGTCGGCCGCTTCGGCGCGCATCGCCTTCAGGCCGGCAAGGTCGACCAGCTCGAAATCGGCGCCAGAAGCGCATCCGGAGCAATCCATGCCCGGCGCGTACAAATACACATGGCGCGCAAAGCCGCCGTCCCCGGCGAGCAATTTTGCCTCGCGCATCTGCGCCGGCAACACCCGCGACAGGGGTGCGTCGAGCGGAACCGCAACCAGGCTGATCCAGTTGCCAGCCTGCACATGCGCCAGCATGAGCAGGCCGGGTTCGGCCTGCGCAAACCAGAAATCGCGCTCGGCGATATGGCGCCGCGCGCGATTGAGCGCGCGCATCAGGAACGGCTCGATCACCGATGATCGAAGGCGTGCCGACTCAAGAATCTGCGCCAGGCTTTGCAAAAAACCCCGTTCCAGCGCCGCCGCGACCTGGCCCCTGCCCGACAGCATGTTGCCAAGACGCACCTCCCATTCCTCGGCGCCGCCATGCACCTGCTGGAACCTCAACTGGGCCAGTGCAGTCTCGTCCGCGACGGTGAAAACATGGCCGCTCGCCGGGATGACGGCATAGCGCACCAGCGCATTGGACAGCAGCACGCGCGCCCTGGCGTCGTGCCAGCGCTTGTCCTGCAACGCTGTCTCGAGCGCCGCAAGCAGCGCCGGCGCGGCGGCGGCGCCCGACGCGGACGTCACCGGCTCCTCGTGACGGCACAGCAGCCGTCGGGACAACCCGCCGCCCACTCGGGCGAGCAGCACGCGATCTGCGTGCAGCCCGATATGCAGCGTGTCTTTAAACAAAGGTGACACGGTTGATTTCCTCGAGCGTGGTGTCGCCGCTGCGCACCAGCGCCAGCGCCGCCTCGCGCAAAAAGCGCGTGCCCCCCTTGCGGGCGACTTCCTTGATCTGGCGGATAGGCGCATTGGCGACAATCATCTCGCGCAACTCGTCATCCAGAACCAGAAACTCGGCGATCGCCTTGCGGCCCTTGAAGCCGGTGCCGCGGCAGGTGCCGCAACCGGGGCCGGCCATGAACCGGTAGCCCGACACGTCGTCGCCAAGGCCCGATGCGGCAATGACATGACCGTCGGGGTGCGCCGGACGGCGGCAATCAGGGCAGTTGATACGCACCAGGCGCTGCGCCACGATTCCGTTCAGCGCCGAAACAAAGCTGTAGGGATCGACACCCATGTGCTTGAAGCGGCCGATCACGTCGAAGGCGCTGTTGGCGTGCACCGAGGTGAATACCAGGTGTCCGGTCAGCGCCGACTGGATGGCGATCTGCGCCGTTTCCGCGTCGCGGATTTCGCCCACCAGTATCTTGTCCGGATCGTGACGCAATATCGAACGCAGGCCGCGCGCGAAGGTGAGGCCCTTGCGCTCGTTGACCGGAATCTGCAGCACGCCAGGCAACTGGTACTCGACCGGATCTTCGATGGTGACAATCTTGTCCGAGCCGGTGTTGATTTCGGTCAGCGCCGCGTACAGCGTGGTGGTCTTGCCGCTGCCGGTGGGGCCGGTGACCAGCACCATGCCGTAAGGCTCGCTCGCCAGCTTGCGAATACGGCGGATCGAGTCGGGGTCGAGCCCGAGCACCTCAAGCCGCAACGCGCCGTCGCCCTCGGCGAGCGTGCGCTTGTCCAGAATACGCAGCACCGCGTCTTCGCCGAACATGCTGGGCATGACCGACACGCGCAGGTCCACCGGGCGGTTGCGCACCGACACCTTGAAACGCCCGTCCTGCGGCACCCGGGTCTCGGAAATATCCAGGTCCGACATCACCTTGATGCGCGAGATCACCTCCTGCGCCAGCGCCTGGCCGGCGACCCGGCCGACCGAGCTGAGCACGCCGTCGATACGGTAGCGGATCATCAGTCCGGCCGCTTCGCTCTCCAGGTGAATATCGCTGGCAGCCGATTTGAACGCATCGTAAAGCGTCGAATTGACCAGGCGCACGACCGGGCTCGAATCCTCGCTGATGCCGGCGAGCGACAGCTCCTCGACGCCTGTGGTGCTCTCGCCATCGCCGGCCGCCGCGCCAAGCAGGCCGGTCATCGCGCTCATCGCCTCTTCCTGGCGCGCCAGGCAGGCGTCCAGGTCGGCGCCATGCACCAGGCTGAAGGGCGTGTGCGCCGGCACGGCAAAGCGCGCCCATTCACGCAGGCCGCGGTCAAACGGATCGACGATAACCACCGTGAGGCCGCCCCCCCCCATGTGCACGCACAAGCAGCGCCGGCGCATCGCTTCGGCGAAGGGCATCAGCGAAAAGTCAGGCGTCGCCGCCGCGAGCTCATCGGGCGACAGGCAGTTCAGTCCGAAGCTGGCGCCGAGCACGAGTGAAAACTCGCGCGGCGCCAACCCGCCTTGCTCCTCGAGCACCTCAAGCAGCGGCCGCCCCGTGGCGAGCGCCGCAGCGCGCGCAAGCTGCACTGCCCCGGTGCTGAGCAGGTCGGGCTTGAGCTCCGCTGCGGACGTTCGATGATTCATTACTTGACGCTCCCGGCAAGATCAAAAATGGGCATGTACAAAAGAATCACGATGCCACCGATGACGATGCCAAGCAGCGCCATCAGCAGGGGCTCGAGCATGCGCGTCGCCCAATCCACCCAGCGCGAGGTTTCCTCGTCGTGGTAATCGGCGATGCGCCCGAGCATGTCGGCCATGCTGCCGCTGCGCTCGCCCACGGCCAGCATGCGGTTGCCCACCGGCGTGGTCAGGCCGTTTTTCTGCAAGGCCTGCGAAATGGGCTGGCCTTGCGCAATCTGGCGTGAAGCAAGCGCAAGTTCCTTGCGCATCGCGCCGCTCAGCATGCTTGCCGCCAGACCCAGCGCCGGCACGATAGGCATGCCACCGCGCAGCAGCATGGCCAGCGTGCGGTACAGCCGCGCCAGTTCATAGACCCGGATGTGCTGGCCCACACCGGGCAGCGCGCACAGCCGCAGCACAAACCAGTCGCGCGTCGACTGGGCCGAAAAAGCGGTTACCAGCGCCATCACCAGCAAGAGTGCCGCCGCGACGAACTGCAGCGGATACGCGCCGATGACACGGCCGACATCAAACAGCAGCGCCGAAGCCCAGGGCATGTCACCGCCCGACTCGCGGTAGACACCGGCGAACTTGGGCACGACAAAACCGATGAGAAAGGCGCTGACCAGAAAGCCCACGCCAAGCAGCATGGTCGGGTAGATCATCGCGGCAACAATTTTCTTGCGTGCCGCATCAATGCGGCTGGCGTAATCGCAATAGCGCTCCAGCGTCTCTTCCAGGCTGCCGGTGCGCTCGCTGGCGCTCACGCCGGCGCCGAGCAATTGCGGGAAGCTCCCGCCCGATTCTGTCAGTGCCTCGGACAAGCGACCGCCCTGGCGCAACTTGAGCAGCACCGATTCAATCACCAGGCGCGCGCCCGGGTCGTATTCTTTTTCCGCCATGCCCTCGAGCGCGGCCATCAGGCTGAGGCCGGCGCGCAGCAACATCAGCAGCTCCTGGCAAAAACTCAGCACATTGAGACGCGAACGCCCCGTGGAGGCACGCCATCCGCGCGCTGCGTTCGCCGCGCGCGCCGAAAACACCGACATGCCGCGCGTCTGCGCTTCGCGCCTGGCGTCGGCCTCGGCTGCCGCGTCGATGCGCAGCACCACCACCTGGCCGGAAGGCGACAAAGCTTTGACTTCAAAGAGCATGGGGTTTGGCGTCGATCAGTATCAGTCGCTGCGCAAATCGGCCGACTCTCCGCTACCACCGCGAACGCCATCCTTGCCCAGGGAAACAATATCGAATTCACCTTTTTCGCCGGGAATCTTGTACAGGAATGGGCGCCCCCAAGGGTCGAGAGGCAGACCTTTTTTCAGATAAGGACCATCCCAGCGCGGCTCGTTGGCCGGTTTGGCGATGACCGCGGCAAGACCCTGTTCCTGCGAAGGATAATGGCCGGTGTCGAGGCGGTATTGGTCGAGCGCTTTTTCCAGCGCGTCGATCTGTGCCACGGCCACCCTGACCTCAGACTTGCCGATCTGCGAAAAATAGCGCGGTGCGACGTAACCGGCGAGCAAGCCGATAATCACCATCACCACCAGCAACTCAAGCAAGGTGAATCCACGGGCGTTGTGCCGCCGCGCCACGCCGGCCAGGTTCATGAATGGTGTTTTTTTCCAGCATTGCTCATTGATGGAATCCATTTTTCACTCCATGTCGGGATTTTGTGCATGACAGATATCCCCGGCCGGCGCCTGTGTTGAAGGCTTGTGCCCGTCATACACGCGCTGCATATGCGGTCTCCCAAATGACCCTGCGGTCGTATCCGGCGCCCTTGCCGGTGCTCCATGCCGCGTGACTGCGTCCGAACCTGATCCTGATTGACCCTAAAACCCAAGACTCAGCCCCACGGCATGGACGCATCCTAAGAGCGCCGTGAGCGTCTGTCCGTAGCGCTTTTGTAGGGCCAGTGTAACTTTGCGTAATGGCAGTATTTCAGAATCAAATCATATCGATATGACATAACGCAGGCTCCCGGCAAAATGCGCGGATGGCCAACCGCAGGGTCGCAAAAAGCGCAACCCGCGCTAGCGGGTCGCGGCGTTGCGTCGCCTCCCGCACAAGACGCCATCGGGACGCCATCGGGGCGCCATCGGGACGAAATCGGGATGCCATCAGGACGTATGCAACAGCCTGAATGTGCGTGCGCGCTCAGTACCCAGTCAGTGGCAGTGCCACTGCTATGCAGATCGCATCGCGGTGTATGTACTGACGGCGTGAATGCCTGGCGACCGACCGTCACCGGTCGCCAGGCGCATTGGGCGGCAATCATTAACGCGAATCACTGGCGAAAACCAGGGATCAACCAAAGGAGGCACCAGACAGCGGACGCCAGGCCCCTGACACGCAACGCCGGCCTGTGACATCGGCCACCGGGCCAAGCCGCAGCAACCCGCAGCAACCCGCAGACGAACACGAGCCGTGCCGCCGGCGAGGGTCAGGCTGGTTCCAGGCCTATCGCCTGGTACAGATCTTCCATCAGGAAGGGCTTGGTCAGCACACGGTCGAACCCAAGCCGGACAAAACTCTCCGCGTCCTTTTGCGAAGCGTGCGCGGTGCACGCCACGATGCAAGTCGCGGCGCCATGCGGGGTACGGCGCACCATCCGGCACAAATCAATGCCGCTGATCTCGGGCATGCTGATATTCATCAGGATCACGTCAAATGACCGCGCCTCGAGCGCGCGCAGGCACTCGAGGGCGCTGTGCGCGTGCTCGAGCACGGCGATACCGCGCCGCTTGAGCATGCGCTCGGCCAGTTTTCCGTTGTCGACATTGTCGTCAACCACCAGAATCGAAGCGGGCTGTGTCATGGTTTGCCATCCGTCATTGCCACCTTCCCCTGTCCGAGCGGGAGGGTGAACCAGAAAATACTGCCCTCGCCCAGACGCGAGGACAGACCCATTTCGCCGCCCAGCAAGGACACCAGTTGCCGGGACAGCGAAAGTCCCAGGCCGGTCCCGACGATGCTGCGTGTCTCGAAATGCTCGATCTGGGTATAGCTGTTGAACAGCCGCCCTTGATCCTCGTCGGAAATACCCCGGCCGGTGTCCTTTATCTCGATCAGCACATGCGCGGCATTCAGAGCGACATTGACGCTGACCGAGCCCTTCTCGGTGAACTTCAGCGCATTGCCGACCAGGTTGTGCAAAATCCGCTTTAGCAGGGTGGCATCGGTCAACATCAGTTCGGGCACGCCCGGACCAACGCGCAGGCTGAGCGCCAGACCGCGCATCTCCGCGTCCGCCGCCTGCAATTTGATCACCTCGTCGAACACGGCGCGCACCAGCACCTGGCTCATTTCCGCCTGCTGCAAGCCCGACTCCGCCTTGGCAAGATCCAGCACCTGGTTGACGACTTGCAGCAGGTGCTGGGCGCTCTGATGTATGGCCACGGCGCTTTGCGTCGCATCTTCTGGCAGCGTCTCGAGCGACAGCAACTGGGAGTGACCAAGAATGCCGTGCAACGGGGTGCGCAGTTCATGCGAGATGTTGGCGAAAAACTGCATTTTTGATTCATTCGCCTGCTTTGTCAGCGCCATGCTCCTGGTCAGATCGATATTGGAGCTTGTCAGACGCCGGTTCAGTAACTGCATGCGCACTGAAAGAAAAAACAGCAGCAGCAAGATCATGACGATCAGTCCGGCCGTCGCAGGCAAATAAGACGCATAACTGCTCAGGTATTTGGACTCCATCTCCGCGAACGACAGTTGCACCGTGACATACATCGACAGTTTTGGAATCTGTTGGAACGCCATCAGGCGGCGCACGCCGTCGGTGGGACTGTCGATCACGGCAAAGCCGTGGTCGCTCGCCAGTACCGAGCCGAACCACGGAAATTTGCCGGCGTTCTGCCCGAAGGAGAATCCGCTCTTGTCGACGCGGATACGGGTGATGCCGTCAAAGCCGGTGAGGGTCACCACGCCGGAGTCACCGACCAGCCGCCGGTACACCTCGGTGAATTGCTCCGGGTTGATGGAAATCACCGTCACCCCCTTGAATTTTCCCGTGGCCGAATCAACACGGCGCGAAAGTTGCAGCGTCAGTTTTTTCGACACACGCCCGATCAGCGGCTCGCTGATATAGAGAAAATCCTTGCCGTCGCCGTCGGCGTGCACCCGAAAATGCTTGCGGTCGGACAAATCCACCGGCTTGGAACCGGGCACCGTGCTGAACACCGCCAAGCCGGTCTGGTCGATGAGGCCGAACTGGGTGTACAGATCCGGGTCGATCTCCTTGTACAGCAGCGCGAACGAGGCGAATTGCTCGCCCCGGACGTACTGCAGGCGCATCACCCGTCCGATCTGGTCGGCCTGCTCAATGGTGCGCTCGACATGCTGGGCCAGCGCAAACGACACCGAGCGCATGTTTTCCTCGAAGCGCGCCCGCGCCTGCACGCGGGCGTTGTCCAGAATCAGGAAATAACTCACCACGACCACCGCAATGGCGATCAGCGTGACCAGCGCCTTCAACCACAGCGCGTAGGAGTCGAACGTCCAGGCGCGGACGACCGTCACCGCCACCGGGGGCGGTTCAACCGCCGCCGGGGGTTTTTCCGCGCCGCTCAATCGAGTATCTCCACCAGCGCTTGGGTCCGCCGCGAATAGCCGACCCCGCGGCGGCTGGCGAGCGTCCCCTTGCGGCACGCGACCTCGGTCAGCTTGGTCCGAAGATGGCTGATATGGACGGCGACGGCGCGTTTGTTCGGATCCCATTCCTCCCCAGAGAACACGCGACGCAGCGGCGTGCGCATCGCAGAGTCGTCCTCGAGAACCGCAACACGCGGCTGGTCGCTATCAGTAGTCGTCATGGTTTAACGAGATTTAGTTTGAACCAGTCTCGGAGAGAAATTCCGCTGCGCCTGTGGGGGACTGCCGCCGCATTTTAACTTGAGCGGGGGCATCATCCGCCCTCTGTCGTTAAGTAACACCAGTTTGTAAGTCTTTATCTGCGAAGTAACACCATTTTATAAGTCTTTATCTGCGTTTCATTTGAGCGCCCTCCCCCGTAGTCTGTTGCGCAAAGGTGGGCATTGTGTAACCGCTCGTCCCTACAACCGGGGACAGATCCTGAGGTTTTGCGGTTTTGCGGTTTTGCGGTTTTGCGGTTTTGCGGTTTTGCGGTTTTGCGGTTTTGCGGTTTTGCGGTTTTGCGGT
>CAXNGL010000029.1:0-17303 GCA_964201515.1 Burkholderiales bacterium | reverse complement strand
GCCTGCGGCGCCGACCTGCCCGTCGCTGACGCCACCGGCTCGATGGTGGTGGACATCGGCGGCGGCACCACCGACGTGGGCTTGATTTCCCTCGGTGGCATGGTGTACGCCGGCAGCGTGCGCGTCGGCGGCGACAAGTTCGATGAGGCCATCATCAACTACATCCGCCGCAACTACGGCATGCTGATCGGCGAGACCACGGCCGAGATGATCAAGAAGACCATCGGCTCTGCATTTCCCGGCTCCGAAGTCAAGGAAATGGAAGTCAAGGGCCGCAACCTTGCCGAGGGCATTCCGCGCAGCTTCACCATCTCTTCGAACGAAATACTCGAAGCGCTGACCGAACCGCTGAACCAGATTGTGGGTGCGGTGAAGACGGCGTTGGAGCAGACGCCGCCAGAACTGGGCGCCGACATTGCCGAAAAGGGCATGGTGCTTACCGGCGGCGGTGCGCTCTTGCGCGACATTGACCGACTGCTCATGGAGGAAACCGGGCTGCCGGTGATCGTCGCCGACGAGCCGCTGACCTGCGTGGTGCGTGGTTCGGGCATAGCGCTCGAAAAGATGGACAAACTGGGGTCGATATTCACCAATGACTGAGGCGCGCGAGGAGTGAGCGTGATCTGCATGCTTGCCCCGCACCACCTACCGTCCGCCGCATTGCGCCCCGGGTTGCACCTCGCCCCGCCAGGTACCGATCGCCCGGCAATGCACGTCGCTCACATCAGCTAAGCGTCAATGGATCGCCAGCCGCCACCCTTCTTCAACCGCGGCCCGGCGCCCCTGGTTCGCCTGTCGTTCTTCATGCTGCTCGCCATCCTGCTGATGGTGCTGGACATGCGCTTTCGCGCCGCCGAGACACTGCGCACGGGTCTGGCGGTGGTGATCTACCCGTTGCAACGCGCCACCGGTGCACCGGTGGAATTGCTGTCCTCCATTGCCGACTACTTCAGCAGCCTGTCCTCGGCGCAGCGCGAGAACGAGGCCTTGCGTACCAGGGTCCTGCAGAGTGCCCGCGACGTGCTGACGCTGGAGGCGCTTGCCTCCGAAAACGCGCACCTTCGGCGCCTGCTGGAGGCGCGCGAACGCGTACCCGGCGGCGCCTCGCTGGCCGAAATCATGTACTCGGGTCGCGACCCTTTCTCGCGCAAGATCGTGCTCGACAAGGGTTCCCAGCAGGGCCTGCTCTCGGGCCAGCCGGTGATCGATGAAACCGGCGTTATTGGCCAGGTGACGCGCGTGTTTCCCATGCTCTCCGAAGTCACGCTGATCACCGACAAGGACCAGGCCATACCGCTGCAAGTAGTGCGCAACGGCCTGCGCGCACTGGCCTATGGCGACGGGGCGACGCTTGACCTGCGATTTGTCGCCGCCAATGCCGACATACAGAACGGCGACGTGCTGGTGACCTCGGGCATTGACGGCATCTACCCGGCCGGCCTGCCGGTGGCGCGCGTCTCGCGCGTGGAGCGCGATGCTGCCTATGCCTTTGCGCGCATCCAGTGCGTGCCCATTGCCGGCACCGAGCGTCACCGCCAGGTGCTGGTGCTGGCGCACGACGCCAAGTTGCCGGCCGCGCCAGAAGCACAACCGCAGCAGGCGGCGCGCGCGCCCAAGGGCCGACGCACCAAGAAGCGCGAATAACCGGAAATCGCCGCAATCATGCAATACGAACCCAGGCCGCAACGCATCCTGCTCCCGGTGAGCCCATTGTTCATGGGTTTCACCCTTGCCTGCGCACTCACGTTCAACCTGCTCCCCTGGCGCAACGTCAGTGGCATGCCGGACCTGGTCGCGCTGGTACTCGCCTTCTGGGGGGTGCACCAGCCGCGCCGCATCAGCGTCGGCATCGCCTTTGCCTTTGGCATCGTCATGGACGTCGCCAACGGAGCGCTGCTCGGCCAGCACGCCTTCGCCTACGCCGCGCTCGCATTCACCGCCAATGCGCTGTCGCGCCGCCTGTTGTGGTTCCCGCTGTGGCCACAGGCCATGCACATGCTGTTCGTGCTGCTCGGCAGCCAACTGCTCATGCTAGCGGTACGCATGTTCTCGGGCAGCCCCTTTCCCGGCGTGCTGTATTTCCTTGGCAGCTTCATCTCGGCGGCGCTGTGGCCGCTTACGACCATGCTGTTGCTTGCGCCACAGCGGCGGCCCGAGTCCATCGACGAGAACCGGCCAATATGAGCAAACGGCATGATCGCGGATGCGTGATGGACATCGGGTGACGGGATAATCATGAAATTCGCCGAGTTCCGCAACACCGAACGCGACCTGTACCTGTTCCAGGTTCGCATCGGCATCGCCGGCGCGGCCGTCTTGGCGGCGTTCGCCATCCTGTTCGCGCGCTTCATCTACCTGCAGGTGATCCAGCACGACTACTACCACACCAAGGCCGAGGACAACCGCATCTCCATCGTGCCGATCACGCCCAATCGCGGCAACATCGTCGACCGCAACGGCGTGGTGCTGGCACGCAACTATTCCGCGTACACCCTGGAGATCGCGCCAAGGAAGGTCGCAGATGTCGAAAAGACCATCAACGAACTGGCAGCAATCATCGAAGTGCGTCCGAGCGACCGCAACCGCTTCAAGCGCCTCCTGATCGAAGCCAAGGGCGCGGAGACGCTGCCCATCCGCACGCGCCTAACCGACGAGGAAGTGGCGCGCTTCGCGGCCCATCGATACCGCTTTCCCGGCGTGGACATCCGCGCGCGATTGTTCCGCCAGTATCCGTTTGGTGAACTTGCGTCACATGCACTGGGTTACATCGGCCGCATCAACGACCGTGACCTCACCTGGATCGAAGAGCGCGAGCTGGAATCCAACTACAAGGGCACCGACCACATCGGCAAGACCGGGCTCGAGCAAAGTTACGAACGTGAACTGCACGGCACCACGGGCTACGAACAGGTGGAAGTGGACGCCGCCGGCCGCGGCGTGCGCACGCTGTCGCGCACTGCGCCCACCTCCGGCAACAACCTGGTGCTGACCCTCGACCTCGCCTTGCAGGAGGTGGTGGAAACCGCCTTCGGCAATCGCCGCGGCTCGCTGGTGGCCATCGAACCCTCAACCGGCGGCATCCTCGCCTTCATCTCCAGGCCAGGCTTCGATCCCAACCTGTTCGTCGATGGCATCGATCCGGTGAGCTGGGACGAACTCAATACGTCGCTGGACCGGCCGCTGAACAACCGCGCCCTCACCGGCATCTATCCGCCCGGCTCCACCTTCAAGCCCTTCATGGCGCTGGCAGCCCTGGAGACCGGCAAGCGCACGCCGTCGCAGGCCATCTTCGACCCGGGTCATTACGATTTCGGCGGCCGGCGTTTCCGCGATGACAAGGTCGGCGGGCACGGCATGGTGGACATGTACAAGTCGATCGTGGTGTCCTGCGACACCTACTACTACACGCTGGCCAATGACATGGGCATCGAGAATATTTCGCGCTTCATCGGCCAGTTCGGCTTCGGCGCGCGTACCGGCATCGACATGGAAGGCGAGGGCATCGGCGTCCTGCCGTCGATCGAATGGAAAGCGAAGCGCTTTCGCCGCCCGGATCAGCAGAAGTGGTACGCCGGCGAAACCATCTCCGTGGGAATCGGCCAGGGCTACAACGCCTATACGCCGCTGCAGCTCGCCGTGGCCATGGCCACGCTTGCCAACAACGGCGTCATGTTCAAACCGCACTTGGTGAAGTACATCGAGAACGTCAATACCGGGGAACGACGCTTTGTCGAGCCACAACCGCTCAAGACCATCCCGTTGAAGCAGGAAAACATCGATGTCATCAAGCGCGCGCTGGCCGGCGTCAACATCGAGGGCACCGGCGCGCGCGCATTCGCCAAGGCCGAATACACCAGCGGCGGCAAGACCGGCACCTCTCAGGTCATCGCCATCAAGGCCGGGGAAAAATACAGCGAGGCGAGGACCGCGGAGCGCCACCGCGACCATGCCCTGTTCATTGCTTTCGCGCCGCTCGAAGCACCGAAGATCGCGCTCGCCGTACTGGTGGAGAACGCCGGGTTCGGCGCGGTCGCGGCGGCACCCATTGCGCGCATGGTGCTCGACTACTACCTGCTCGGCAAGAAGCCCGCAAAACCCGCGCCAGCCGATGAAGCGGCCAGCGATGGCCGCTGATCCGGGCTGCGGCCCGACTTTCACCATGATGACTGCGCCATGACGACCGCGTCATGACAATGGCTGACGCACATGCTTGAGCGCACGCTGCACCGCATTGCCGCGCCCATCGACGGGACGCTGCTGGCCATTGTCGGAGGCATCGTCCTGCTCGGCCTGATCACGCTGTTCAGCGCCTCCTACGAAAACCCCGGTCGCTTCTCCGCGCAATTCGCCAACCTTGGTCTCGCATTCATCGTCATGCTGGTGGCGTCTCAGATCCCGCCGCAAACCCTGATGCGCTTCGCTCCGCCCGCCTACCTGCTGGGGATGCTGCTGCTGATCGCGGTGGCGCTGTTTGGCGATGTGCGCAACGGCGCGCGGCGCTGGCTCAACCTGGGCGTCACTGGCATCCAGCCATCGGAGATCATGAAAATCGCCATGCCGCTGATGCTGGCCTGGTATTTCCACAAGCGCGAAGCGGTGTTGCGCATGCACGATTACGCCGTCGCCGCCTTCCTGCTCGCCGTGCCAACGCTGCTCATCGCCCGCCAGCCCGACCTGGGCACGGCCCTGCTGGTCGCGGCCGCCGGCTGCTACGTCATTTTCCTCGCCGGGCTGTCGTGGAAGATCATCGTCAGCCTGGGCATCGGCGCACTCGCCAGCCTGCCGTTCCTGTGGGGCATGCTGCACGACTACCAACGGAGACGCATTCTCACCCTGCTCGATCCCGGTGAAGATCCCTTGGGTGCGGGTTATCACATCATCCAGTCCACCATTGCCGTCGGTTCGGGTGGGTTCACCGGCAAGGGCTGGCTGAACGGCACGCAGACGCACCTGGAGTTCATCCCCGAACGCTCGACGGACTTCATCTTCGCCGTGTACTCCGAGGAATTCGGCCTCATCGGCAACACGTTGCTGCTGACGCTGTACCTCGCCCTCATCGCGCGCGGCCTGGTGATCGCCGCCAATGCGCCGACTTTCTTTTCGCGCCTGCTGGCGGGCGCCATCGTGCTCACCTTCTTCACCTATGCCTTCGTCAACATGGGCATGGTCAGCGGCATCCTGCCGGTGGTCGGCGTGCCGCTGCCGCTGGTGTCCTATGGCGGCACCGCCCTCGTGACCCTCAGCTTTGGCATTGGCGTGCTGATGAGCGTGCAAAGCAACCGCAAGCTGGTGCAGACATGAACCAGGCACGTCGCTCGCTGGCGAGCGCAGTCGTCCACGTTGCCAGAGCAACCATGGTCGTCGCACTGCTTGCGGTGCTCGTGGCCTGCGGCAGCGTTGCGCCACGACCGGTGGTCGAACGCGAGCCTGGCGCCACCCCGGCTCCGCCCGGTGTCGCCACCACAGCCACCCCGCCGGCGCCCGCCATTCCGCGGCCCGGCGGCGGCGGCGGTTATTACAAGGATGACGGCCCGGGGGACAGCCCCCCTGATGTGGCGATCCTTGCGGCAGTTGCGGAGCCCGAGCCCAGGATCGAGCCCCTGCATCGTTTCGCCAACAATCCTTACAACGTGTTCGGCGTGGACTACGCGCCGATGCGTGCCATCGCGTCCTTTCGCCAGCGCGGGCTGGGCAGCTGGTACGGACGCAAGTTCCACGGCCAGCGCACCTCCAGCGGCGAGCCCTACGACATGTACGGCATGACCGCAGCCCACCCGACGCTGCCGATCCCGAGTTATGTGCGCGTCACCAACGTCGGCAACAGCCGCAGCGTGATCGTGCGCATCAACGACCGCGGGCCCTTTCACCCCGGACGCGTCGTCGACCTGTCCTATACCGCGGCCTGGAAGCTCGGCTACCTCAACGCCGGCAGCACGCCGGTGGAAGTCGAGCTACTCACGCCGGATCAGTACGCGGGCATCATCGCCGCTCGCCGGGGAACAACAACGGCTCAGGGCACGCAAGTGGCGTCCGCATCGCAGCCCGCGGCAAAGCCCACCGCGACCGGCGCTGCGCAGCCGGCGCCCGCACCGGCCTCGACCGGCAACACCCCCCGCCCCGAGCCGGTTCCCGCGTCCCAGACGGTGCGGGTAGCGGCAGTGAGTGAAGCGGCCCTGCCCAAGGCAGCGCAGCTCCCCGTCGAGGTCGAACCGGGCGGCGTATTCCTGCAGCTGGGCGCCTTTTCCGGGCGCGACAACGCCGAGAACTTTCGCGCCCGCGTCTACCGTGATCTCTCATGGTTGAATGACGCCATCGAGATCCATCCCAAGCAGGGCCTGTTCCGGCTGCACCTGGGCCCATACCGCGACCGGACTGAGGCAGGCGGCATGGCTGAGCGCATCCGCGCAGCCCTGGAACTCAGCCCCGTGATCGTGGTCCGCTAGATGCGACAGCTCGAATCACCGGTAGTTATGATTACAATTATCGCGCAAAGACCCGAGCGATGGGCGGATATCCGACTAAATTGATCATAACTGTCGGCGCTGCGACGGTGCTTCTTGCCGCCTGTGCGGACCCGGGCCGGCGCGCCCCCGACTCACCCGGCCGCGGCGTTCACCCCACCATCGCGACGTCGCTGCTACTCAGGAAGCCCGGCGGATTTTATTCCGATGACGGCCCGGACGGCGCGCCACCGGTCAACCTCGATCGCGTCACCGACGCCCAGCCTCGGCCGGAAATCCTCAACGCCAATGCCAACGAACCCTATTCGGTATTCGGGCGCGACTACGCGCCGCTCAAGCCGGGAGCCACGTACAAGCGCCAGGGCACTGCGTCCTGGTACGGCCGCAAGTTCCACGGCCAACGCACCGCCAGCAGCGAGATCTACGACATGTTCGCCATGACTGCCGCCCATCCGACGCTGCCCATTCCCAGCTATGCGCGCGTGGTGAACCTCGAGACCCAGCGCAGCGTGATCGTGCGCATCAATGATCGCGGCCCTTACAGCTCGGGGCGGCTGATGGACGTGTCCTATGCCGCTGCGCACCGGCTCGGCTTTGCGGAATCGGCGCTGGCCTCGGTGGAGGTCGAGGCCATCTATGCCGGCCTGCCCATCGAGCTTGCAGCTGCTGTGGCGAAGCCCGAGCCAAAGCCGGAACCCGCGCGCGAAGCACCGGCCACGCCGATTCCCGTGGCATCCGACCGCCGCGGCGTGTTCCTGCAACTGGGGGCATTCGGCTCGCGCGCCAATGCCGAGAGCCTGGGCTCGCGCATCCAGCGGGAATTCGGCGGCGCCGACTGGATGAAATCCGGGGCAGGCGCCGAGCTGCATATCGAGTTGCGCGCCAACCTGCACCGCGTCCAGCTCGGCCCCTACGCCAGTCGCGCCGAGGCCAATGCCGCCGCCGAGAAGATCCGCGAGGCGGTGGAGATCCGTCCCGTGGTGGTGGTCAAATGAAGCTCCCAGTTCGCAAGGCCATCGCAGTTGTCGCGCTGATGGTGGCCGCTTCATTGATCGCCACGGGCCTGAGCTCCTGCGTCAGCGTCAGTCCTTACTTCGACGCCGACAAGCCACACCGCGCCCGCGCCGGCTTTCGCAACAATTACGACAACTCCGACAAGCAAAGTTTCTGGCGCTGGCAGCTGGAGCGTTGGCAGTCAGGCGTGCCGTTCCCGCCCAAGGCACCAACGCCGACCGCCATTCCCGAAACGGATTACCTGCGCACCAACGCCACGGAACCGTCGATCACCTGGATCGGCCACGCCACGGTGCTGCTGCAAGTAGCGAGCTACAACATCCTGACCGACCCGCATTTCTCCGAGCGCGCGTCGCCGGTGAGCTTCTCCGGCCCCAAACGCATGGCGCCGCCAGGCATTCCCATCGACCAGCTGCCCCACATCGACGTGGTGCTGATTTCGCACAACCACTATGACCACCTGGACCTGGCCACGGTCAAGCGCCTCGCCGCCCAGGAAGGCGGCCCGCCGATGTTTGTCGTGCCGCTCGGCCTGGAAGCCTGGTTCAAGTCGGCCGGCATTACCAACGTGGTCGAGCTCGACTGGTGGGACCGCGTGCGCCTGGGCAGCCTCGATTTCCACCTTGTGCCAGTACAGCACTGGAGCCAGCGCACCCTGTTCGACCGCAACCAGTCCCTGTGGGGCGGATTCTTTGTCAAGCACCACTCGCTGTCGTTCGTCTACACGGGTGACACCGGCTATTCGAAGGATTTCAGCGACATCCGCGCGCGCCTCGGCGCGCCGGACATCGCCGCCATTCCCGTCGGCGCCTACGAGCCGCGCTGGTTCATGGAGAAGCAGCACGTCAATCCGGCCGAAGCCGTGCAGATCCACAAGGACCTGGGCGCCAAGTACTCGCTGGGTGTGCACTGGGGAACCTTCGAGCTGACCGACGAGTCGCTGGACGAACCGCCCATTGCGCTGGCCGAAGCGCGCGTCAGGGCGGGTGTTTCCGCGGAGCGATTCTTCGTTACCCGCATTGGCGAAACGCGCCGCCTCGCGCCCATGCTGCGTGCCTATAAAATGGCCCCTCACTCTTAACCATAGGCATGTCATGAACCGGTATTTCCACGCGGTCGCACTTTTCGCCACTCACACGCTCGTCGCTTCCCTCTTTCTTGCGCCCCGCCTGTCCATCTCCGCTGACACCCCGTCCCCGCCTGCCATCGCCGCGCGCGCCTGGCTGCTGATGGACGCGAGTTCCGGCCAGGTGCTGCAAAGCCAGGCGCCCGACGAGCGCGTGGAACCGGCTTCGCTGACCAAACTCATGACGGCGTACCTCGTGTTTGGCGCCCTGCGCGATCGCAAGATCAGCCCGGAGCAGGTCGTGCCGGTGTCCGAGCGCGCCTGGCGTGCCGACGGCTCGCGCATGTTCATCGAGCCGAAGAAACCAGTCAAGGTCGAGGAACTGGTGCGCGGCATGATCATCCAGTCGGGCAACGACGCCTGCATCGCGCTGTCGGAAGTGGTGGCGGGATCAGAGGATGTGTTCGTGCAGCTGATGAACCGCGAGGCGCAGCGCCTGGGCATGAAGAACACCAGCTTTCGCAACTCCACCGGCCTGCCCGATCCGCAGCACTATTCGACAGCCCGCGACCTCGCCACCCTGGCGTCGTCCCTGATCCGCGACTTCCCGGACCAGTACAAGTACTACTCCATGCGCGAGTTCCGCTACAACAACATCACCCAGCAGAACCGCAACCGGCTGCTGTGGCTTGACCCGACCGTAGACGGCATGAAAACCGGCTACACGGAGAACGCCGGTTATTGCCTCATTGCCTCCGCCCGGCGCGGGCAGCGGCGAATGATGGCCGTGGTGCTGGGCACCGCCTCGGATGCGGCGCGGGCGCAAGAGGCGCAGAAGCTGCTCAATTTCGGCTTCCAGATCTACGACGGCGTGCGCGTCTACGAGAAGAACGCCACCGTCAATACCCTCAAGGTGTGGAAGGGCAGCCCTTCCGACCTCAAAGCAGTGCTCGCCGATGACCTGGTGGTTTCGGTGCCGGCCGGATCCGGCGACAAGATCAAGGCCGAGTTCATCGGCCAGGAACCGCTGATTGCCCCGGTGTCCCGCGGCCAGCGCGTGGGCACCGTGAAGGTGATCCTGGATGGCAAATCCATCGTGGAGTATCCTGTGGTGGCGCAGGAAAACGTGGCCATCGCCGGGTTCTTCGGGCGCATGTGGGACACCATTCGGCTATGGTTCAAGTAACGGTACTGGAAACAGCGCAGTCACACCGTCCCTGCAACGAGGCCCACCATGTCCGATCCGGAAAAATTCGAAACGCTGCTCGCCTTCCCCTGTGAGTTCCCCCTCAAGATCATGGGGCTCACGCAACACGGCTTCGCCCAGGCGGTCATCGCGGTGGTCCAGCGCCACGCCCCTGACTTTGTTCCGGCGACGGTGGAAATGCGCAGCAGTCGCGAAGCAAAGTACCTGTCCATCACCACCACCATCAACGCGCACTCCCAGGAACAGCTCGACGATCTGTACCGAGAACTGTGCGACCACCCCATGGTCTCGATGGTGCTGTAGGCTGCGCTTCAACCGGCGGCATCCAACGCGCACTGAACCAGGCCGAGTGATCGGCTGCTAAGAGTGCCTAACAATGCGAGGGGACCTCATTTGCAACTGAGCCCCTCGCGCCCCCCTAAATCGGGATGCCAAACGGCGATTCTGTTAGGCGCTCTAAAAACACCTGTCGCATTTTTGCCGCAACCTCGCGCAATAGTTGCGCCACCAACACACACAACACTTGCAGACAAAATTCGCTGGTGTAGTATTCGGTGCAAGCGAATCGCAGATTAAATGCCCACACCGTCACCACTCATCAAGCACCTCGCCCTCGCAGCCTACGAGCCGACGTGGCGCGCGATGCAGGAGTTCACCGCGACCCGCAACACTCACACACGCGATGAACTCTGGGTGGTGGAACATCCGCCCGTGTACACCGCCGGCATCGCAGCGCGGCCCGAGCATTTCCCGCGAACCTCCATGCACACCGGAAAGGCAACGCCGATTCCGCTGGTGCAGACCGACCGCGGCGGCCAGATCACCTATCACGGCCCGGGACAGGCAGTGGTGTACGCCCTGGTCGACCTCAACCGGCGCAATATCAAGGTGCGCGAATTCGTGTGCCTGCTCGAGCAGGCCGTGATCGATCTTCTCGCCGAGTACAGCGTGCCGGCGGCGCGCCTGCAGGGTGCCCCGGGCGTCTACGTCGCGGGCGCAAAGATCGCCGCGCTCGGCCTCAAGGTGAAGAAGGCCGGCTGCTACCATGGTGTCAGCCTCAACGTCGACATGGACACGGCGCCCTTCCTGGCCATCGATCCCTGCGGTTATCCCGGGCTCGCGGTCACGCGCACGCGCGATCTGGGCATCCTCAAGAACACGCAGGATCTCGGTGGCGCGTTGGCGCGCCGCATCGCCCGGGCGCTGGATGAGCGCGCGCGGCAGGCCAAGCTGCGTGAACGCGCACGCGAGAGCCTGCATGCCATCCCGGCCTGAACTCGAAGGGCTGACCGCCGACGAGCTGAAGGCCCTGCAGAAGGGCCGGCTCAAGACGGCCAAGATCCCGATCAAGATCGTGCCGCAGGAACGGCTGCGCAAACCGGAGTGGATTCGCGTGCGCGCCGCCCCCGCCGGGTCGCGGTTCCACGACATCAAGCGCATCCTGCGCGATGCCAACCTGCACACCGTTTGCGAAGAAGCCTCCTGCCCGAATATCGGCGAATGCTTCGGCAAGGGCACGGCCACCTTCATGATCATGGGCGACACCTGCACGCGACGCTGCCCGTTCTGCGACGTCGCCCATGGCAAGCCCCGACTGCTGGATGCCGAGGAGCCACTGCACCTCGCCCAGACCATCGCCAAGCTCGCCCTGTCCTACGTGGTGATTACCAGCGTGGACCGTGACGACCTGAAGGACGGCGGCGCGCAGCATTTCGTCGATTGCATCCGCGCCGTGCGCGAGCACTCGCCTGACACCCGCATCGAGACCCTGGTGCCGGACTTTCGCGGGCGGCACGACCGCGCACTCGCCATCCTGGATGCCGGGCCGCCCGACGTCATGAATCACAACCTGGAAACGGTGCCGCGCCTGTACCGCGCGGCACGCCCCGGCTCCGACTACGCGCACTCGCTGAACCTGCTGAAGACCTTCAAGCAGCGTCACCCGGGCGTGCCCACCAAGTCAGGCCTCATGGTGGGACTCGGCGAGACCGATGAGGAAATTCTGGCCACAATGCGCGACATGCGCGCCCACGATATCGACATGCTCACCATCGGCCAGTACCTGCAGCCCTCGGTGCACCACCTGCCGGTAAAGCGCTATGTCGAGCCGGCCGTCTTCGGCATGTGGGAAGCCGAAGCAGCCAGGATGGGGTTCAGTCATGCTGCAGTGGGCCCCATGGTGCGCTCGTCGTATCATGCCGATCAGCAGGCCCGCGCCGCAGGCGTGCGTGGCGTGGACGCCGGCGTGCGCAAGGTGGCCACAGGGGAGACGGGCACGTAGCGGGGGTCGTCGGCGATCCTGATTCGCAGTGCGCCGACCCTTGCAGGCACGTCGGGGTGCTATGGCACCGTTTGAACATTTCCGAGGGGAGCCTTCACATGATCATCGACTGGCCACACTTCACACCATGGGCTTCGCTTGCCGGTGGCGTGCTCATCGGCATCGCCGCCTCCATGCTCCTTCTTTTCAATGGCCGCATCGCCGGGATCTCCGGCGTGCTGGGCGGGCTCATTGCATTTCGCCAGGACCAGCCGCGCCTGTGGCGCGTGTTGTTCCTCGCCGGGTTGCTCATCGCGCCGCTTGCCTGGACCATGGTCGGAACATTGCCTGCCGCGACGATTTCCGCCGACTACGTTGAGCTCATTTTCGCCGGGCTGCTGGTGGGCCTCGGCACCCGCTACGGCACCGGCTGCACCAGCGGCCACGGCGTGTGCGGCCTGTCGTCTTTGTCGCTGCGCTCGCTGGTGGCCACGCTGTGCTTCATGGGCAGCGGTTTTGCCACGGTGTACGTGGTCCGCCACGTCATTCAGGCCTCGGGAGGCTGACATGCAATTGCTCTCCGCATTTGCCGCCGGCCTGGTGTTTGGCATCGGCCTCATCCTCGCCGGGATGACCGACCCGGCCAAGGTGCAGGGCTTCCTCGACGTCTTCGGCACCTGGGATCCGTCGCTCGCCCTGGTCATGGGCGGCGCCATCCTGGTCGGCCTGTTCGCCTTCGCGCGCGCCAAGCGGCTACGGCGCTCCCTGCTCAATGCCCCGCTTTATATCCCCGAGCCGCGAAGCGTCGACAAGCGCCTGGTACTGGGCAGCCTGACGTTCGGTGTCGGCTGGGGCCTGGGCGGCTTCTGTCCCGGGCCGGCACTGGTGTGGCTGGGAACGGGTGAGGCGAAAACCGCCGTGTTCGTGCTGGCCATGATCGGTGGCATGGCGATATTCGAATTGCTGCAGCCGCGCGCGCGCTGAGAATCCTGCTTAGAGGCCATTTCAGAATTACCGAAATGGCCCCCAATGTAGGGGAGATTGAGGGGAGTATCCCCTCAATTGTGAAATAGGCTCTCAGTGCTTGTCGCTGAGCTCGAGGATATTGCCTTCGGGATCGCGCACATAGACCGCCGTCGCCGTGCCCCCTGAAGGCGTGGATTTGGTAATGATCTCCGCCAGGTGGCTGCCCCCCGCCGCCAGCACAGCGGCGTAGGCTTCCTGGACATTCTCCACGCCAAAACAGATGTGGGCGAAGCCGAAGCGGTTGAGCTCCGGGCGCTTGCCGGGGACAGACTTGTTGTAGGCAATGATTTCGAGCTCGGTCCCCTGCTCGCCCGCATCGGGCAGGCGCAGGTGCAGCACGCGCAGCTCCACATCCTTGAGCCCGGTGTGCCGGTCCAGCCAGTCCCCCGAGCGTGTGCGCTCCGGCCCCGCCTCCTCGAACCCGAACACGTCCTTGTAGAAGGCCACCAGCCGGTCCATATTGCGGGCGATGAGGTTGGTGTGGCGGAATTGTGCGCGTATGGGCATGCTGAAATCCTTTTCTTGGGACCGGTTGCAAAAAGAGCTTTGCAACCCCCGATGCAGGGGGAGTATGAGGGAAGGTATCCCCTCATTTTGCAACCAACTCTCAATCGTCGCGCCCGCCCTGCACGCAAGAGCAGGCCTGGCGCTATTGCGGAAAGATGCTGGAGCCCCGCGCAGTCTCGAGATGCAGCGGGGATGACGTTACCCGGTGCCCCGCCGTTACTTCTCGGCCAGCGTGATCCGGTGCATCACGCGCTTGTAGCCGTGGTAGTCGTTGACCGGATTGTGCTGCGTGCAGCGGTTGTCCCAGAAAGCAATTGATCCTACCTGCCAGACAAAACGGCAAGTGAACTCCGGGCGGATCTGGTGCTCGAACAAGTATTCGAGGATGGGCTTGCTTTCGGCATCCGTCATGCCGCGAAAACGCGCTGTATGCGCGATGTTCACATACAGCGCCTTGCGCCCGGTTTCAGGATGCACCTTGACGGCGGGATGCTCCGACACATATTCCTTTTTCGCCTCGGGACGGCCATCGGAGGTGATGCGATCCTCGCGCGTCTTCGAGACGTCAGCCAGCGACGACGTGTTGACCGCGACCAGTTCATCGACCACGCTGCGCATCGTCCCGGACAAGGTCTCGTAGGCCAGGTACTGGTTGGCAAACAGCGTATCACCGCCATAGGGCGGGATCTCGCGCGCAAGCAGCATGGTCGCCATGGGGGGATGAGGCAGGTAGGTGGTGTCGGAATGCCACACCCCGCCGAAATTGACCTTCTCATTCTCGAGTTTCATCACTGCAGTGAGTTCCGGGAAGCCTTCGAGCCCCTTCACGAACGGATATTCGACCGGCTTGCCCACGCGGCGCGCGAAGGCCATGTACTGCGCCGAGGTCAGTTCCTGGCCGCGAAAGAACACCACGTTGTACTCGAGCCAGATGCGGCGGATCTCGGCCACGCTGGCCGCGTCGAGTTCCTGCGACAGGTCCACGCCGTGGATTTCAGCGCCCAGCGCACCGGCAATCGGTTTCACCTCCAGCTTCGCGCAGGTCTTGGCGAGCGCCATGTCACAATCCTCCTTGCAGATGCCATGCATTATAGCCAAGCATCGGGACTGTCCGCCGAGCAACGGATGCACCGCGAAAGACACTCGGCGCGCGCAACGGCTCACCGTGAATCCTGTCCATCGGGCGAAAAAAACGCGGCCCAAAGGCCGCGTTTTTCAGGAGCAACGCCGAAATCAGGCGCGACGCTCGTTGCGTGCCGACACCTTCAGCGACTGCACGTTTTCCTTGCGCGGCTCGCTGGCCAGCTTTTCCTTCTCTGCCTTGGTCATCATGCCGAGCTGGACCGCGATGTTCAGCGCCTGCAGCTTGAGGCGCTCGTTGTCGGGCAGGGACGTGAACTGGCGCTCGCGCACTTCGCGCGAATACGGCCAGTCGCTCACGCTGTGCGGGAAATCCGACGCCCAGCAGATATTGTCGATGCCGATGGAATGGCGCAGCGCCACGCCAGCCTGGTCTTCCTGGAACGAGAAGCTGATGTGATCGCGCACATACTGGCTCGGCTTCTTAGCCAGCTTCACACCCGCCCAATGCTTGTGGCGGTTGAAACGGTCGTCCATCTGCTCCAGCCAGTAGGGCAGCCAGCCAATGCCGGTCTCGGCAAAGTGGAGGCGCAGCTTCGGATAGCGGTCGAACACCCCGCCGAGGAACAACTGCTCGATGGTGAGGATTGGAATGGTCGGCATCGGCAAGTCGCAGGTCAGTAGCCATGCGAACATCGCCAGGTCGATTGCGCCGTCCATCTGCAGCGCCTTGTCCTTTTGTCCTGGCAGGGGATGCGACTTGCCCTTGTCCTCGCCACCGAAGTTGTGGTGCGCGGTGACGCAGATGCTCATCTCTTCGGCAGCCTTCCAGAACGGCTCGTCGCCGTAGGTGCCCCATTCGCCGCCATTGGGGAAGGCGAGGAGCTGCGCCGCGCGCAGGCCGGGTAGCTTGGCGATGCGGCCCAGTTCCTCGACCGCGTCCTGCGTATTGGTCGGCGGGATCACTGCGACGCCCAGCAGCCGGTCCGGCGCGTGGGAACAGTACTCGGACAGCCAGGAATTGTAGGCGGTCGCGATGGCCTTCAGCACCGCCGGATCCTTGATTTTCTTCAGCGAGGTCGCCACCACTGCGGCGTACAGCAGCTCAGCGTCGTTGCCATCCTTGTCCATCTCGGAGATGCGCTGGGCCGGGTCGCCCGTGCCCGGACGCTTCTCGCCGAAGCTGAAGCCCTTGGTCTGGAATTCGGTGTACTTCTGGCCGCCGGTGAGCTGCAGGCCCAGCGGTGCCGGCTCGCCCTCGCCAATCTGCACTGCTTCACCGCCGCTCTCGAGCTTCACGACCTTGGGCGCCTTGTCCCGCAGGTTCGCCGGGATGCGACTCGTCCATTCCGCCGGCGAGCATTCGATATGGGTATCTGCAGAAATTACTTCGTACTTGCGCATAGGTGCTCCTCGTGTATTCGTTATAAGGTGGCAGTGGCCTGCCAGGGTGTCCATCGGTCATTGCGTTTGCATTTGCATCAATCCAGCCAAATTCGAGCGTTCCGGCCAGTGGAACAAGTGGGCCGGTTAGCGGAACAAGCATATAATACGCTTGAGAAGCGTGTCAAGACCCATTCTCATGCTGCGCGCAGCCGTTGCCGTTTGCAAGAACTACTTGTCCCACTCACGCTCTTGTTGTTTAGACACGCTGAGCATGCGGAAAGTTCGAACTGCATGAGCAAACACTCACATTCCGACACGATTTTCAGTGCACGTAGAATGCAGTCCCGGTTTGCTTCGCCTGAGTGCCCATCGGCAACGAGTCCCGGGGGCGATAGAACCCTCCCTTGGATTGACTGACCGAAAGCCATGTCCGACAGCAGCAACCAGACCATTCGCAGCGTCACCAACGCGCTGACCGTGATGGAGGCATTCAAGCCGGACGAGACCATCGGCGTCAGCGACCTGGCACGGCGTGTCGGCCTGGCCAAGACAACCACCCAGCGCATTCTCCAGACCTTGCAAGCCGCAGGATGGGTGTCCGCCATCGGAGCACCGCAGACCCGTTGGGGCCCCAGCGCAAAGTTCCTCGCCATCGGCAGCCGGCTGTCGCAGGGTTGGGGCCTGCGCATGATGGCCACACCGGTCATGCACGAATTGCGCGACAGCACGTCCGAAACCGTCACCCTGGTGGTGCCGCAGGGCAATCAGGTGGTGTACCTGGATCGCGCCGAGAGCCGCGAAATGATCCGCGCAACAACGTCCCCAGGCAGCGTGCAGTCCATCCTCCAATCCACCGGCGGCAAGGCCATCCTGTCGGAAATGCCCGAGGCCGAAGCGCGCAAGCTCTTGGGCAGTTCGCTGCCGCGTCATACCGAACACACCATCACGGACATTGAAGAAATGGTCGCCAATCTTCGCCAGGCACGCAAGCAGGGGTACGCGGTGTCCTGGCGCGAGTGGCATATCGACGTCGCCGGCGTTGGCGCGGCCATCAAGGATGCGAACGGCTCACCGATCGCCGCCATTTCCATGATCATTCCCGCAGTGCGCGCCACGCGCACGCGCATCAGCAAGGAACTCGGCCCGCTGGTCGCGCAGGCGGCCAAGTCCATCAGCGCGCGCCTGCAGACCGCACGATAGGAACCAGCTCTGCGATCACGGTGAGCTAGGGCTCTGATGTCACAATCATTACCTTCAAGGGAGCATCCATGAAATTCGCCGCTGTATTCCCCGTCA
>CAXNGL010000028.1:0-17445 GCA_964201515.1 Burkholderiales bacterium | reverse complement strand
CGCGCCCGGCGATGGCCATTGAGCGGCTCAAGCGCGATGGCGCTGGCGATGTGGTGCTGCAACAAAAAAGCGCGTGACGCGACGGCACCACGCGCATCCGCATGTCACCGCCGGAATTCATGCCGCGTCTGGCCGCACGGGTGCCGCGCCCGCGCCTGCACCGATGGTCAGGATACTCACGGCCTTTAATTGCGCGTACCATGCGCCCCCTAGCCGTCTTGAGTGATTTTCCCATGTCCGACACCCCCCTCCCCGCCGCCGCCGCACCGACCTTCGCCGATCTGGGCCTGCCCGCGCCGCTCCTCAAGGCGCTGAACGACGTCGGCTACGAAACGCCTTCGCCGATCCAGGCGCAGACCATCCCGCCGCTGCTGGCAGGCAAGGACGTGCTCGGTCAGGCACAAACCGGCACCGGCAAGACGGCGGCCTTTGCGTTGCCGGTGCTCGCGCGCATCGATCTGCAAAAGAAGCTGCCGCAGGCGCTGGTGCTGGCGCCGACGCGCGAACTGGCGATCCAGGTGGCCGAAGCTTTCCAGAAATACGCTTCCCACATGCGCGGCTTTCATGTGCTGCCGATCTACGGCGGCCAGGAATACGGTCCGCAACTGCATGCGCTGCGCCGCGGCGTGCAGGTCATCGTCGGCACACCCGGACGCGTGATCGACCACATGGATCGCGGCACGCTGAAGCTCGACGAACTGAGCTGTCTGGTGCTCGACGAGGCCGACGAAATGCTGCGCATGGGCTTCATCGACGACGTCGAGAAGGTGCTGAAGAACACGCCGGCCACGCGCCAGGTCGCGCTGTTTTCCGCCACCATGCCGGCGGTGATCCGCCGTATCGCGCAGACCTACCTGAAGTCGCCGGTGGAAGTCACCATCCAGAGCAAGACCTCCACTGTCGCCAACACCCGTCAGCGCTTCTGGATGGGCGGCGGCGGCGTGAGCAAGCTCGATGCGCTAACCCGCATCCTCGAGGCCGAGCCTTTCGACGGCATGATCGTGTTCGTGCGCACCAAGCAGGAAACCACCGAACTCGCAGGCAAACTCGAAGCGCGTGGATTCGGTGTCGCGCCGCTGAGCGGGGACGTCGATCAGAAGACCCGCGAGCGCACGGTTGCGCGTTTGAAGAACGGCGACCTGGACATCATCGTCGCCACCGACGTGGCCGCGCGCGGCCTGGACGTGGACCGCATCAGCCACGTGATCAACTACGATGTGCCGACCGATACTGAATCCTACGTGCACCGCATCGGCCGCACCGGACGCGCGGGACGCAGCGGCGAAGCCATCCTGTTCGTGACGCCACGCGAGCGCCACATGTTGCGCATCATCGAGCGCGCCACGCGCCAGGGCATTACGCCTATGGAATTGCCCAGCGCCGCGGCGGTCAACGAGCAGCGGCTTTCCAAACTGAAAGACCGTATCGGCGAAATCCTCGGCAACGCCGACCTCGCGGCGACCCTCGCGCCGTTCAGGAACCTGGTCCAGCAATACGAGCACACGCAAGACACCTCGTCGACCGACCTCGCCGCGGCGCTGGCCTACATGGCCCAGGGCGAGGCGCCGCTGATGAACGAATCCCCCGCGCCGCGCCCCCGCTTCGAAGACCGCGATCCTAAGCGCGCGCGTCCGCGCGAAGATTCCCGGCCTTCTCCCGTCGGCCAAGCATCGGCCGAGCACCCGCGCCGTCCGCGCCGCGGCCCCGAAGCGGGCAAGCAGACCTACCGTATCGAAGTGGGCCACCAGCACGGCGTGAAGCCCTCCAACATCGTCGGCGCCATCGCCAACGAAGCGCAGATGGACAGCCAGCACATCGGCCGCATCGAAATCTTCGATGACCACAGCCTCGTGGATCTGCCCGAAGGCATGCCCAAGGAACTCTACCGCGAACTGCAAAAGGTCTGGGTAGCCGGCCAGCAACTGAAGCTCAGCAGGATCGAGTCCGGCGGCGCGCCGGCCGCGCCGCGGACCGCGCGGCCGGCGAAGAAGCCGCATCGGAAAGGGCCGTAAAGAGTGCCCCCCAAAAATGGCTGAATCCGTTGGGTATTTCTAAAATCTCGTGCTCGCCAACAGACGTAACCGCCCTGTTTCAGTCTGCGGTTGCGGGCCTGCTGATGGTGCACTGGAAATGATGGGAATCTCGAGAATGGCTTGCACCAACGGTCTTGCTGGAAAGCTTCTGTGTGCCTGGCTCTGCCTGGCAGGCGCGTCGGCGTTCGGCGCGACGCTCACTGCGGGGCCGATGGCCGGGCATCGCGACGCCCGCTCGACCATCATCTGGCTGCAGGCCGATGCCAGGGCGCAGGCGCAGCTCGAATACTGGCCGGAGCACGCGCCCACCCAGCGCAAGCGCTCCGCGCCGGTGACGCTGGCTGCGACGGATGATTTCGCGGTGCAGATCACGCTGCAAGGGCTCGTGCCGGGTACGCGCTACCGCTATCACGTGCTGCTCGACGGCAAGAAGTCGCGCGTGCCCGAGCCGCTCGCGTTTGCCACCGAACCCCTGTGGCAATGGCGCAAGCATTCGTTCATTCCGGCGCAGGGTCACACGCCGCCCAATTTCAGCGTGGCGTTCGGCTCGTGCGTGTATGTCAATGAACCACCGTTCGACCGTTCGCTGGCGCCCACCGGCAAGGCTTATGGATCGAACAACGGCATCTTCGCCAGCATCGCCGCGAAAAAGCCCGACGTGATGCTCTGGCTGGGTGACTCGCTGTACCTGCGTGAAGCCGATTACGGCAGCCCCTCCGGCATGGCCGCCCGCTGGCGCCATGATCGCGCGCAGCCGGACCTGCAGGCGCTGTTGCGCACCGGCAACCACTACGCGATCTGGGACGACCATGATTTCGGGCCGAACGATTCGAACGCGAGCTTCACCTATCGGGACGAATCGCTGCGCCTGTTCAAGCGCTACTGGGCCAACGGCGCCTGGGGACAGCCCGACGTGCCGGGCATTTATCGCACGCTGAGCCTGAATGACGTCGATTTCTTTTTGCTCGACGGGCGCTACTACCGGGACGCCGACGGCGCGCAAAACCTGCCGGGCAAGGCCTTGTTCGGTGCGGCTCAACTGCGCTGGCTCAAAAATGCGCTGCTGGCCTCGACGGCGCGCTTCAAGGTCATCGTGGCGGGCAACCAGTCGCTCAAGGAAGTGCCGCCGCGCATCGAGGGCTGGAGCAACTTTCCCGATGAGCGGCGCGAGTTTCTCGACTGGCTGTTGCTGAACCGGGTCAACGGCGTGGTGTTCTTGTCGGGCGACCGCCATCACACCGAGCTCAACAAGCAGGAGCGCCACGGCGCCTACCCGCTCTACGATTTCACCTGCTCGCCGTTGACCTCGGGCGTGCACGCGCCGGCGCGCAATGAAGACATGTCGCGTACCGACGCCGAGACGGTGGTGAACCAGCACAATTTCTGCACGCTGGACTTCTCCGGCGAATGGGGCGAGCGGCGCCTCACGATGAAGAGTTTTGATGCGGCGGGACGCGAGTTATGGAAGCGCGAGGTCGGTGCAAATGAACTGACCCACGCACGCCCGTGATGCACCGCACGGGGCAGGTCCTGGGTTTTTATCCGGATGAGTCCGTTGGCTACGGCTATCCGGACATGTATGTGCGCATGTTCGGGGAGGATTACAAACCCGACGCCTATGTCGAAGAGGAGTATCAGCGTGCCAAAAAGCCCAAGTGGTACATGTCGGCACGTGAGGTCTGCGTGAACGATCTGTATTCCTTCGATCCGAACGTGTTGGTGTCGCTCGAGCAATTCGAGGACATCATCGGCCGCAATTTCCGGCAGCCGAAAGAAGGCCTGGGCAACGACAGTTCCCCGGCCTCTCATATGTGGCGCACGCTGCGCCGGCCCAGCGACGCGCTTTGATTCGCAGGGCAGATTGAAGCGCCGCCTCTGTTCGGGCTCCGACTGCCGCCGCGCACCGACCATCGAGGAACTCAAAGGCATGGCGCTGGGCGCGCACGCAGTCATGGTGGGCCGCGCGTCGTTGTTCGGCGTTGCGGCGGCCGGTGAGCCGGGCGCGCGGCATGCGCTGCAGAGCCTGCGCAATGAAATCGACCGCACCCTTGGCATGCCGGGGCGTTGCTCGTTTGGCGAAGTCGATGGGACAATCCTCTTCCGGGCGTGATGTGCCCCGCTTTTATGATATGAATATGTAATCTGAGTGCGCTATCTTCGCTCGCTGGTTCCCCTCAACTGATCTGTCTTCACGCTAATATCGACAATTTCTTAATGCATGACAAAAACGTGGCTCTTACGAGCCTTTCACGTTTTTGGGAATGATCAATAATCCGTCATTCACTTGACGACTCAACGAGGTTTCTCATGGCAATGGATGTAATCGACTACAAGGTATATGGCGCCGAAATGCAGTTTGTCGAGGTGGAGCTCGACCCCGGCGAGGCGGCAATGGGCGAGGCCGGCAGCATGTTCTACATGGAGGCCGATATCGAGATGGAAACCATTTTCGGTGACGGCTCCGCGCAGCAGGGCGGGTTTCTCGGCAAGCTCATGGGTGCAGGCAAGCGCCTTCTGACCGGTGAGTCGCTGTTCACCACGGTCTATACCAGCAAGGCGCCAGAAGGCAAGCGAAAAGTGGCGTTCGCCGCGCCCTATCCCGGCAAAATCATTCCCATCGATCTGTCCAAAGTGGGCGGCACGTTCATCTGCCAGAAAGACGCTTTTTTATGCGCGGCCAAAGGCGTGTCCCTGGGCATCGCGTTTCAACGCAAGCTGGGCGCCGGATTTTTCGGCGGCGAAGGTTTCATCATGCAGAAACTCGATGGTGACGGCATGGCTTTCCTGCATGCCGGCGGCACCATGCACCGGCGCGATCTGAAGCCGGGTGAGGTGCTGCGCGTCGATACCGGCTGCCTGGTGGGCATGCAACCGACGGTGGATTACGACATCCAGATGGTCAAAGGCATCAAGACCGCGCTATTTGGCGGTGAGGGGCTGTTCTTCGCAACCCTGCGCGGGCCGGGCTTCGTGTTGCTGCAATCGCTGCCGTTCGCGCGCCTGGCCTCGCGCATCTTTGCGGCGGCACCGGTATCCAAAGGCGGTGGCGGATCAGGCGGCGAGCAGGGCAGCCTGCTCGGTGGATTGGGCGGCATCCTGGGCGGCGATAGAGATTGACGGCACTTTTTCAGTGAAACGTCACGTCGTGAATCCTTTTTTCCACCGTCCTGCCCGATAGTTCCATAAGCAATGCGATCAAAAGCACGCATATTCGGGCCTGGATTTCCCTCGACCGGCACCGCGGCCGGTGTTGATTTTGCCGAGTTTGGACTGCGCGTTGAAACCACGGAGCCCAACGATGGAACGCCGAGATGGAACGCCATCGAAATGGCCAAATCCGGCTGGGATGGATCGCAACTGCGGCTGGAATGGAAAGGCAGCGCCGGCGCCTATTCGCTGATGATCGGTGATAGCGAGGCAGTGGCTGCGATTCGAAAATTTGCGGACGGTAAATCGAAGTTTGCCGCTTCGGGCGCCGATCCGGTGACGCATCGCTTGTCGATGGCGCTGATTGCGATCACGTTGATACTCCCGTTGCTGCTGATTGGCGGCATCGTCTGGCAATACGATCGCATTGCTGCCTGGGCCGTTGACCTTGTATCCATCGAACAGGAGGCCAAAGTCGGCGAGATTCTTTTTTTGCAACAGAAAGCCGGACTGAAACTTGTAGAAGGTCCGGCGCTCGAGATGGTGAAGGACATTGGCGGCCGGCTCACCGAGAATTCGCGCCACAAATTCCAGTTCTTTGTCACCGAGGACAACGCAGTCAACGCCTATGCCATGCCCGGTGGTTTCGTCGTGATGCACACTGGCCTTCTGCGCAAGGCCGACACGCCCGAGGAAGTCGCCGGCGTTTTGGCGCATGAAGTGCAGCACGTTGAGCGGCGTCACAGTCTGCGACGTATTACGCAATCATTGGGACTGACCGCGGCGCTCAGTCTGTTAATGGGTGACATGAGCGGCCTTGCCTCAATGGGAGGAGATTTTTTGCAACTGAAATTTTCACGCGATCACGAGACCGAGGCGGATCGCGAAGGGCTCAAAGTGCTGGTGGCGGCAAAAATCAATCCCGTCGGCATGCGCGACTTTTTCGGCAAGTTGGCCGAAGACTCAAAGCTGGCCGAAAACTTAAAGCAGAATCTGGGGTTTCTTTCAACCCATCCGGCCAGCGCGGAGCGCATGGCCGACATCGACCGGCTGATCAAGGCGCTGCCCGATGAGGCGCGTCAGGCAGAGTCGCTCAAGTTCGATTTCGCGGCGATCAAGGCGTCGATCGGCCCGCGGAAATAGCCGTCGCCGAGGTGGTATCGGCCAGTGCGGTGTGGCGCATGCGTGCCAGCACCCAGGCGAGCACCACGCCAAGCGCACAGAACGCGGCAATCGCCAGAAAGCCGATGTTGAAGCTGCCGGCGCGATCCCTGATGACCCCCAATGACATCGCGAACACCAGCGGCGGATTCCTGATGCGGTCGGACACCTATCCGCCCAAGGCATTGGAGGGGCCGGTCATGCGCTCGGCCGTCCCGGAAGGATGGCAGGCGATGGTGAGCGGGTGAGCGGGTGAGCGGGTGAGCAGGTGAGCGGGTGAGCGGGTGAGCGGGTGATCGGCGCAGCAATGCCGGTCCATGTCGGCCTTGTAAATCGTTGATTTGAGCGCCATGCCGCACTGTAACCGCACACGCGGTTGTCGGCGCCGCGACGGCGCCATGGTGATCGGGAGTCTCTTGCCGGCCGGGGGCTCCGCGGTGCAAACAGCGATCGCTGCGACTACTGCCCGCCGGCGTAGGCCTTGACCACCCGATACAGGAATTCGTGCGCATCGAATAACGACTTGACGCGAATGCGTTCGTTCAAGCCATGCACACCGCCGCCGTCGGGGTCGCGGAACATGCCCGATAGGCCATAGGCCGGAATCCCTGCATTGTTCATGTAACGGCTGTCGGTGGTGGCCACCAGCATGGTTGGCACCACCGGCACCCCTGGCCACATTTGCGCGCTGATGCGCTCGGCCGGCTCCATGATCTCGCGCGTGAGGGGCGGCGCCGGCGACAAGGTGGCAACGCCCACCGGCGTGATGCTGATCTTGTCGTTGGCAAGCACCGTGGCGAGAGTCCTGGTGACTGATTCGATCGATTCGTCCGGCAGCACGCGGCAGTTGACGGTGGCGCGTGCGCGTTGCGGCAGCGCGTTGGTGGCGTGGCCGGCATCGAGCATGGTGGCCACGCAGGTGGTGCGGTAGGTGGCGTTGTGCGTCGGGTTTTGCGACAGCCGCGCCAGCGCCTGCGCATCCGGCGGGTCCTTCAGAATGGCGCGCATGTCGGCGTCGGTCTGGCCGCCCTCGATCGCAGCCATGCGCTCGAAATAAGTGCGCGTGGTGGCCGACAGGCGGAACGGAAAGTCGAAGGCGCCCAGGCGCGCCAGGCCGCCGCTCAAGTGGGTGATGGCATTGTCCTTGGCCGGTACCGCACTGTGGCCGCCGCGGTTGGTGACTTCCAGCGTGTAGGTCTGGAAAACTTTCTCGCCGGCCTGGATGCCCATGCGTACCGGTTTGCCGTTGGCATCGAGTATGCCGCTGGACCCTTCGTTCAAGGCGAACTCGGCATCGATCAGATTGCGGTGGTGCATGAGCAGGTATTTCGCACCGTTGAAGGGCGAGGGAATGATCTCTTCATCGCAGGTGGCGGCGACCACGATGTCGCGCTCCGGCCGGTAGCCTTCGCGCTGGTAGCGCATCAGGTTGTCGAGGAACGCCGCCACCATCGCCTTGTCGTCGGCGGCGCCGCGCGCGTAAAAGTAGCCGTTTTCTTCGATCAGCTTGAACGGGTCGCGTGCCCAGTCTTCGCGTTTGGCTTCGACCACGTCAAGGTGGCCCAGCAACAGGATCGGTTTTTTCGCGCCGGTACCGCGCAGCCGCGCCACCAAATTGCCCTTTTTGGGGCCGCCGGGCGGCACGACGATGTGAATATCGGCCGCGGCGATGCCGCCTGCGAGCAGGCGCTTTTGCATCGCCTCGGCAGCCACGGTGCAACTGCCGACCGAGTCGGTGGTGTTGATTTCCACCAGTTCCTGGTAGAGCGCGCGGAACTGCTGCTGTGCAGGCGTGAGTGCCATGCCCTGGGCCAACGCCGATGCCGAGCATGCGCTCCACAGCGAAAATGCATGGACGGTGGCGACAAGGAGTTTGCATGGAGCGCGCAGCATGAAGGTTCAACCCGCTCGAACTGAATCAGCCAAGCATACCCGAGTGCTTGTTGCCGCGACTCGCATCAGCGCAAGGAACTCGAGCGTCTGTGCCGGTACATCACGCGCCCGGCGATGGCCATTGAGCGGCTCAAGCGCGATGGCGCTGGCGATGTGGTGCTGCAACAAAAAAGCGCGTGACGCGACGGCACCACGCGCATCCGCATGTCACCGCTGGAATTCATGCCGCGCCTGGCCGCACTGGTGCCGCGCCCGCGCCTGCACCGATGGTCAGGATACTCACGCACCTGGGCTTGCCTGCGAGGGCCCCGCTGCGCTCCCCGGCTCGGCCGCTGGCCCTCTTCCAGGCGGCCTGATCCTTGCGGCAAGAGCGGTTCTGCAACGGGGCTGACGATCCGACCCGGCGCACGCTTGCGCCAAGCGGTCGGAGTGCCCAGGCGTGAGGCGATTCGGGCCGGCGCTTGGCCTGGAGAAGCCACGCGCGAGGGTGAGCTTTCAGCAAACACCGCGCGCAGCCGGTCGCCCAGCGGCGCGCCGCGATAGAAAATCCACACCGGCTCGTCATACACGCTGCCCTACGTGAGCAGGCCGATGACAGCGGCGTCACGCGGCGAGATCCGGTTGAGGCGAAAGTCCGAAAAGCGCTTCATGCGATGAACCTTCGTACAAAGTCGCCTGCTGGGGGTAGGGGGCAATCGCACACGTTATCCGACGGGAACATCATGTGCCCCGTGGCACGCCTCCCGTTCCAGAGGGAAGCTTGGAGAAATGCGCTTCAGTTCGACGGCGTTTCGGGGATTCACAGCGGCAACTCGAACTGAAGATGATCCAGGTCCGCCATGCGCGCAAAGAACGCATGAGCCATCTTCGTCAGTGGTGATTGCTCTGCGGGGGCCATTGCTTCCGCCTCGATGATCATGCGGATGCTTTTCCTGCCATCGACCTGTTCCATCAGCCGGGACTCGGGAATGCTGAGTTCAAATGTGTGCCAATCGCGCTTGACCCGTGCCGGCGTGCCGCTGTTCGGGTTCGGCTGGTCGACGATCGTCATCGGAGGACGGAGGCTTGGGACATATTGCAACCAGGTCGCTTGGCCCGCACCCGAAAAATCAAGCGTGAAATCGCCTGCGGGCCGCTGCGGATGGCAGAGGAGAAACCGATGGCAACCCAGGGACTGGGTGACGAGTTCGACCAGGTGCCATTGCTCCTCCCTGGGAAGGGAGTTGGCGATCTGGATCAACGGATAGCCGACCGGGAATGCCGCCTCGACACTGTAGTTGAGGTTGTCCAGCCATGATTGGAACTGCAGTCCGTTGTCGGCTGCGAATGCCAGCACCTGGGGTACGGTGAATGCACGGTCCTGTGGGTGCAGGAAAGTGTCGATGATTCCCGCGTCGTACTGCAGGTCCGGAGCGCCGGCAATGTAGCTGTTGGCGTGATGCCATGAGGGCAGGTTCGCGACAATGTCCTTGACCAGTTTGACGCCGTCCGCGTCCTGCTTCACCCCGGCCAATCGAAACGCCTGCTGCAGCATGTAGACTCCGAATCGTCGATAGTAGCCATACAGCATCAGGCTGATGACCCCGTTCGGTCGAAGCACATCGCGCAATGCGCGTAGCCCGGCATCGGGATCCGGAAGATGATGCAGTACTCCGGTGGACACGATGAGGTCGTAGGAACCCTGCAGTTTCGCCACGTCGCCCAGACTCATCAAGTGCAGATCGAGGTTTCGAAGATTGTGCTTTTGCTTGAGATACTTCTGGTGGCCGAGCGACGGCTCTGACACGTCGATGCCAACCACATGGCACGAGGGGTTCCTGTACGCGTAGGTGGCGGCCTGGATCGTGCCGCATCCGGCCACCAGTATTTCCAGGTCGCCGGGCTCCACCTTCCTGGGCCATAGCTTGCGTCGGAACAGCGAAGGATCGGAAAAGTCATAGTTCCCGGCTGCAAGGTAGGCTGTCAGGTCGGGCTCCGGGCGTGGATAGCTCCACGCTTCATACTGCCGGGCAACGATCTCAGATTCTGTTTTCATTCTTCAACGCTACCAAGGGTTGAGTGAGGCATGCCGGGCATCCGTGGATCCGTCAGCAGGCAGACGATACCTGCGCAGGTGTCCTGTGGGCAAGGCTTTTGGCAGCGCTGACTCGTCTTGGGTGCCACGAACAGCGCCGCGCAATTGCGGGGCAGGCCAATTCGGATAGGATGTGCGAGGTTGTTGCAGCCAGGCGTCGCACACAGGTCATCGCCGCCACAAGAAGAGGAAGATGGACGTGAAAGCAATCTCGCAGTTGCAAGATGGGCGCGCCGAAAACGGCGAGAGCCCGGTATGGAATGCGCAAGAGCGTGCCTTGTACTGGACCGACATCTACTCACAGAAACTGCATCGCTACGATGCCGTGACCGGCAGCGACCGGGAATGGCATCTCAGGGAGCGGCTGGCGAGTTTCGCTTTCTGTGAAAGCGGCGGCGAAGTCGAGGGCGAGGGCGAAGGCGAAGGCGGCGGCGAAGCTGGCGGCATGGCCGGATCCTTCCACAGCGGCTTTGCACTGTTCTGGCCCGACCGGGGCACGCGCGCCTGGGTGTCGCGCCCGCTGCTCGGCGACGAGCGCGTCTATTTCAACGACGGGCGCTGCGATCGCAGCGGTATGGCCTACTGGACTGGCTCCACCGACACCGGCAAGAAACTGCCCATCGGCGCGCTGTACCGGTTCGGTGCCGACGGCAGCTGCCGGCGCATGGCCGAAGGCACCATCTCCTCCAACGGCATCGCCTTCTCGCCGGACAATCGCATCCTCTATTACGCCGATACGCGCAGTTACGTGGTGTGGCAGTTCGACCACGATCCGGCTACCGGCAACCTGGCCAACCGCCGTGTGTTCGTGAACGTCGGTGCGGAGGGTGGGCTTGCCGACGGCGCCGCGGTGGATGCTGAAGGGCACTACTGGAGCGCGCGCGTGCATCGCGGCAGCATCATCCGCCACCGGCCCGACGGCAGCGTGGAGCGCGAAATCGCCATGCCCACCAAGTGCCCGACCATGGTGGCGTTCGGCGGAGAAGACTTGCAGACGCTGTACATCACCTCGGGCATCCGGCCGCTGTCGCCGGCGCAACTGGCGGTGGAGACGCAGGCGGGCTCATTGTTCTCGATGCGCGTCGACGTGCCCGGGCTGCCCGAGCCGCGCTTCCGGCCGTCGCGGCAGCTGCTGGCCGCGCCGACTGAGCCCCTGCTCGCGTAGCCAGCGGGATGCACGCAACGCGGCGGCTCACGTAGTATTTCGGTTCGCCGATCGGCACCGCAGAAAGAGATCCAACTTGCTTCTCGCACAAAGGCTGGTGGCACGCATCATCGAAGCGACGCGGCAGGCGTTGCCGGTGAAAGTGGAGGACAAGACGCGCCGCCACATCGCCGACACGCTGGGCATTTCGCTGGCGGCCATGCGCACCTCGGCCGAGGTGGCCGCGGCCTTGCGCGCGGCGCAGGCGGGCGGCGCAACCGGGCGCGCCCGCGTCATCGGCACGGCGGCCATGCTGCCGCCGGTGCAGGCGGCCTTCGTCAACTCGGCGGCGGCCCACGCGCTGGATTTCGACGACGTGCACGACCTCGCGCGCCTGCACGTGAGCGCGGTCACGCTGCCCGCGGCGCTCGCCGCGGCGGACGTGCATCCAGCGGGTGCCGCGCGCCTGCTGCATGCCGTGGCGCTGGGCAACGACACCATGTGTCGGCTCGGCCTATCGGTGGAGGCGGATGCCACGGGCTCCGCGTCCAAGTGGCTGCTCACCCAGTTGATCGGCTATCTGGGCGCGGCGGTGGCCGCGGGCATCGTGCTCGAGCTCGATGAAGACGCGCTGGTGTCGGCACTGGGCCTCGCCTACATGCAGGCGGCCGGCGGCAAGGAAACGGCCATGGGCACCGGCTCCAACGTGCGGGCGATCTATCCGGGATTCGCTGCGGCCGGCGGCGTGCAGGCGGCGCTGCTGGCGCAGGCCGGCATGACTGCCCCGGCCTCGTCGCTGGATGGGCGCGCATCGTTCTATCGCGTGTATCTTGATCGCGCCCTGTCGGATGAGGCGGCGACCCGCATGCTGGGCCTCGACTGGTCGTGGCTCGGTACCGACCTCAAGCCCTGGCCGTGCTGCCGGCTGTCGCACCCGTTCGTCGGCGCGGCGCTGGAACTCGCTGCGCGCATCGGCGATGAAGAGATCGCCGCGCTGGACATCCACGTCAATGCCTCGGCAGCGACACTGTGCCGGCCGTTTGAGGCGCGCATCCGGCCGCAGACCCTGTCGGACGCCAAGTACAGCGTGCCCTGGCTGACGGCATTCGCGCTGGCCCGGCAGCGCGTGGACCTGTCGGTGCTGAACGAGGCAGCGCTCGGCGATGAACGCGTGCTGGCGCTCGCGGCGAAGGTGCGGGTGCATGAGGACCGGCCGGACCGGCCCGGACAACCGGTCGGCGCGCTGGTCGTGCACGGCGCCGCCGGGCAGACGTGGCCGATCGAGCACGAGCTTGCGGTACGCTGGGACGATGCGGCGCTGAAGCAGAAATTCGCCGCCTGCCTGCTGGACGCTGGCATGGCGACCAGTGGAGGCGCCGCGGGCGAACTGTGGGAACGCCTGCTCAACGCGAGCGCAGCGGCATTGCCCGGGACGATTTTTGCTGCCGCAGGATGATCGGCGGCGTGCTGCGGGAGCGTCTAAACAACGGGCGCTGCCCCCCTTGCGGATCGCGCCGACTTCAGAGGTTCCTTGCAGGATGTGCATCGTGATCCGGCGCGATTGAGCCATAATTGCGCGCTGGCGAAGGCCGCGCTGGTGGAGCCCCTGGTGCCGATGGCCATTGCATCCGATGTGCTGGCGGACAAGAAATTCAAACTGAGAATGATGAAGGAGTGAGGACATGACAACCATTGCAAACCATTCGCGCCGACAGCTGGCCGTATTGACGCTAGCCGCGGGGGCGCTGGCCCTGGGGTTTTCCGCCGCCAGCATCGCGCAGTCGGCGCGCCCCGCGGAAATCAAGCTTGGCATCGCGCTGTCCCTGACCGGCAACAACGCCGAGTCGGGCCGCGACAGCAAGCGCGGCATCGAGCTCGCGCTCGAGGAGATGAACCGCGCCGGTCGCTTCAAGACCACCAAGGTGAACCTGGTGGAAGCCGACGACGCCTCGGACTCCAACCGTGCCGTCACCGCCGTGCAGCGCCTGGCATCGGAGGGCGTGGTCGGCATCGTTGGCGGCACGGTGAGCAATGCCGTGCGCGCGGCGCTGCCCATGGCGCAGCGCGCCAAGGTGCCGTTCGTGATCGTCAATGCGTTCACGCCCGGCCTCACCGATGTCGGCGACATGGTGTTCCAGGTCAGCCAGCCCACGGGCGCCTTCAACAAGGCCGCGGTGGCACTGGCGGCGAAGAAGAACAAGCCGACCAAGGCGGCGTTGTTGTGGGCGCAGGACAACCCGACCACGGTGGGTTTCCGCGACGATTTCATCGAGGCGCTCAAGGCCAATGGCATCGCGCTGGTGGTCGATGAGCCGATGAAGGCGCTGGATTCGGACTTCACCGCGCAGTTGAGAAAGGCCATGAACGCCGGCGCCGACTTGCTGCTGCCGAACTTCAATTCGGCCCAGAACGCCGCAGTCATCAAGCAGGCACACTCGCTCGGCTACAGGCCGAAGACCATGGGCCACGTCGGCGACATGAGCAATTCCTTCACTTCCGCCGGCGGCAAGGAAGTCATCGGCCATGTGGCCAATTCGGCGTTCTTCCCGGGTGGCTCCACTGCACCGCTGAAAACGTTTCTCGCGGCCTTCCAGTCCAAGTACAACATTCCGGCCACCGGTCCGGCGGCGCTCGGTTACCAGGCGATGAAGCTGACCGGCGAGGCCATGGGCCGCATGCTCGATGCGGGCCAGGCCGCGACCGCGGACAACCTGCGCGTGGCGCTGGGAAATCTCGGCCCACAGCCCAGCGTCATGGGCTCGAGCGGCACCGCGTCCTTCGTCAATCGCATCCTGCAATACGACGGGTTCACGCTCATCCTCGATGAGAACCTGCGTTGGCAGGAGTGGAAGTAGCGCAGCCCGCTGCCGGCACCGATAGAGGTCCGGTGGCAGCGCGCAAGGTCCTCGAACTGCGCCATATCGAGTGTGCCTACGGCGGACTGCGTTCGGTCGCCGATGTGTCCTTGTCGGTGGCCGCGGGCGAAGTGGTGGCGCTGGTGGGCCCCAATGGCGCGGGCAAGACAACCCTGTTGAATGCCGTCAGCGGCCTGGTGGGCATGCGCAGCGGCGCAGTCATCGTCGATGGCGAGGATGTCACCGGGCTTCCGGCGTGGCGCCGCGCCCGCAAGGGCATGGCGCGTTCCTTCCAGCTGGTGCGCCTGTTTCCCGACCTCACGGTGGGCGCCAATGTGCAGCTGGGCGCGAGCGGCAAGAGCCACCCCGGTTTCATTGCCTCCCTGCTGCATTTTCCGTCGCACCAGCGTTACCGCAAGGCAGCTGCGGCGCGCGCCCTGGGCGCCCTGGGAGCGGTGCATCTCGATGAGAAGAACGGTGATGCGGGCTCCGCGCTGTCGCATGGGCAGGGCCGCCGCGTGGAGCTGGCGCGCGCGCTGGTGGGGGAACCGAAGATCCTGTTGCTCGATGAACCCACGTCTGGGCTGCATTCGGGGGTGATCAAGGACATCGTGCCGGTGGTGAAGTCGGCGGCCGGGCGCGGCATCGGCGTGCTGCTCGTCGAGCACAACCTGAAATTCGTCGGCGAAGTCGCGCACCGCGTCATCGTGCTGCATCACGGCGAGATCATCGCGCAGGGAACGCCCGCTGAAGTGATGCGTGATGCGCGCGTGATCGAGGCGTATCTCGGCGGTGCGGTGGGAATACGTTCGCATGCGGCGCCGCAACCGTCGCGGGCGGGCCAGGCCGCAGCGGCGCGCGCCGTTACCGGCCGGGAAGGCGGGAATGCTTAGCGTCAGCGACATCGAATTCGGCTATGGCGCCGCGCCCACCGTGAGCGGCATTTCGCTGGCGGTGGCCGAGTGCGAGCGGGTGGCCATCATCGGCGGCAACGGCGCCGGCAAGTCCACCGTGCTCAAGCTGATCGCCGGTCTCGAGAAACCCTGGTCGGGCCGCATCAGCCTCGATGACAAGGCGCTGCCGCAGGAAGCGCATGCGGTGGCCATGAGCGGCCTGCGCATGACGCCGCAAGGTCATCCGGTGTTCAACTCGCTGACCATCGACGAGCACCTGCAACTGGCCCTGGACCTCCGAAGCAAGGGCGCGCGCACGCAGATCGACCCGGACGAGGCCTACCGGATGTTCCCGCGCCTGGCCGAACGAAAAGACGCCATGGCGAGTTCGCTGTCGGGTGGCGAGCGCGCCTTCCTCGGCTTGGCGCAGGTGCTGGTGGCTGGTTGCTCCATCATCCTGCTCGATGAGCCCAGTGCCGGCCTGGCGCCTGCCGCGATGAAGGAGCTGTTCGCGCTGCTCTATCGCATCGGCACCGAGACCGGGGTCACCATGCTCATCGTCGAGCAGAATGCCGCTGCGGCCATGGAAATCTGCGACCGCATCTACGTGATGAGCGAAGGCCGCATCCTGCTGTCGGGGACGCCGGCCGAACTGTCGGCGCGTGACGATGTCGTCGCCGCCTATCTCAGTTTTTGATGCGCTTCTGAAGGTATCGACATGACCCTCATCCTGCAATGGCTCATCACCGGACTGTGCGTCGGCCTGGTGTACGCCATGTTCAGCGCCGGCTATTCGCTGATGTTCGGCGTCATGCGCTGCCTCAATATCGCGCATGCCGGCGTGTTCATGCTGTGCGCGCTCATCGCCTGCAAGCTCTCCGCGCTGCCCGTCACCGGCGTCATGCTGCATGCGGCCATCATCCTTGGGCCGGTGCTGATCGGCGTGGTGCTCAGCTACGCCGTGCACCGACTGTCGCTGCATTACCTGCTGCGGCCGGGCGCCAACACCGTCGACATCGAGATGGCATCGTTTCTCTCCACGCTGGGGGCGCTGTTCATCATCGAGAGCATTGCCATCGAGTGGTCGGATGCGCGGGCGTTCAATTTCAACTTCGACTACCTGAAGCTGGGTTCGGTCGACGTGGCGGGCGTGGTGCTGCCGCTCAAGTACCTGGCGGTGGGCGCGGCGGCGCTGGCCAGCCTAGTGGCCATGGACCGGTTGCTGAAGAGCCCGCTCGGCCGCAGGATGCGCGCCACCTCCGACAGCCGCTTCCTCGCCACCGTGATGGGCATCGACGTGCGTCGCACCCAGCAGCTGTCGATGGTCATCGCCGGTGCGCTTGCCGGGCTTGCCGGGGTGATGATCGCCTACCTGTACGGGCAGGCAACCTACGGCCTGTCGCACACCTTCCTCCTGAAGGCCATCGTCATCGGCATCGTGGCAGGACTGGGTTCGGTGAAGGGCGCGATGGTGGTGGCGGTGGCCATCGGCATCCTGGAAGCGGCGACGGTGCAATACCTGGGCAGTGGCTGGCGCGACATTTCATTGTTCCTGCTGGTTATCCTGGTGCTGGCGATCCGGCCCGAGGGCGTGTTCTGGAAGAAGCAAAGGGCGGCGACATGAGGACTGCCCCATGAGCCTGATGAGCAGCGGTTTCTGGTTTTCCTTTCTGGCCATCAACATTTCGCTCGCCTACGCGGTGTACCCGCAGGCGCTGCTCGGCCGCCTGAGCGTGGCGCCGGTGGCCTATCTCGCCATCGGCGCCTATGCCACCACCTGGTTCACCACGCGTGGCGGCTCGTTCTTTACCGGGCTTGCCGTGGGCATCGTGATTTCAACGGTCATCGGCGCCATCCTGTCGGCCGTGGCCGGGCACCTGCGCAGCCATTTCTTCGTGGCGGCTACGCTGGGCGCAGTGATGATCGTGCAGCAGGCGGCGTTCTCGCTCACGCCACTGACCAACGGCTACCTGGGCATCACCTCGCCTGCGGACCTGGTTCAGTGGTGGCACGTCTGGTTGCTCGCCATCGTCTGCATGGCCGGTGCCGCGTCGCTGCGGCACTCGGTGCTGGATGGCGTCTGGCGCGCGGTGGGCGCGGATGATCGCATCGCCTCTGCCCTGGGCATCAGCACCTCGCGCGCGGTGTTCACCGCGGGCACGGTGAGCGCGGTGATCGCGACCATCGCCGGCGGCCTGTACGGGCACCTGCTGCCTTTCTTCGATCCGAATGCCTTCGGCCTGCT
>CAXNGL010000027.1:0-17781 GCA_964201515.1 Burkholderiales bacterium | reverse complement strand
AAGCAGGGCCAGGTTGCGGGTGCTGGCGAGCAGGATGCCGATCGCCTGCAGCGCCAGTCCGGCCTGCGTGGTGCGGCAGGCGCCCCAGCGCAGGCTCAGGTTGGCGCCCAGCGACAATCCGGCCAGCACGCCCACGTACACCAGGCTCGCCTGGTAGCCGATCATGTAGGCGGGCACGCCGTAGCTCGCGGCGATGGCGGGGGCGATGGTCGGCATGGCGACGACGAGCAGCGTGCCGCAGGCCTGCCCCCCGGTGAGCGCCGCCACCATGAAGGCGAATTCCCCGGTGGTCAGCGTTCGTTGGTTGGAAGTTTGCTGCGTCATGCCCGGATCTTATCAGGGGCATCGCCGTGTCCTGCCGCGTGTCGTCAATTCACCGGGGCCCGTTACCAAGGGTGCGCGAGGGCCGACGGGTGGCCCAGGACGGACCGAACTATCTGATATTGATCATTCTATTAATCCATTATAGGCAAGGCACAATGTATGAAATTGATCATAATGATGCCTCCTTCCCGGGGCCGTGATCGAGCCCGGGCGTGCCGGCGCCTTGGCCTCCGCGCCGGCTAGGCGAGCGGCAGGCGGATGCGCGCAACCAATCCGCCGCCCTCGCGGCTGGCCAGCTCGAAGTGCCCGCCGTGTGCGGCGACGATGCGATCGACAATGGCCAGGCCGAGGCCGGAGCCGCCGGCGTTGCTGCGCGCCTGCTGCAGGCGCGTGAACGGCTGCTTCATGCGCTCGCGTTCATGCTCGGGAATGCCCGGGCCGCGATCGCGCACTTCCAGCACCGCTTGGCGACCGACGCGGGTGGTCACGACTTCGACGCTGCCCGCGGCATAGCGCAGCGCATTGTCGACCAGGTTGGCGATGGCGCGGCGCATGGCGGTGGCGCGCAGCGGCGTCTCGGGCATGGCGGCGAGCTCGGCTGTCACGGGATGGCCGCGCCTTTGCTGGCGCTCCACAATCTCCTCGGCCAGCACCGACAGGCTGGCCGGCGTCATCGCTTCACCGCCGTCCAGGCGCGCGAAGTCGAGGAACTGCCCGATGATGCGGTCCATGTCCTCGATGTCGGCGCGCATGCCCTCGCTAAGGGACTCGTCGGCGCCGCTCATCTCCACGCCCAGCCTGAGGCGTGCCAGCGGCGTGCGCAGGTCGTGCGACACGCCGGCGAGGATCAAGGCGCGGTCCTGGTCGAGGCGCGACAGGTCGCGCGTCATCTGGTTGAAGGCGCGCGACAGGGTCTCGATTTCCGCGGGGCCGACTTCCGGCACCGGTTCGGGCAAGCGGCCGCGCCCGACATGCGATGCCGCGGCGGCGAGCGCCTTGAGCGGGCGCGACACGCGCGACACGATCAGGTACGCCGCAACGAGCGACAGCACCAGCGCGAGCACGCCCCACAGCAGCCACTGCCAGGCGATGCGGCGCTGCAGCCGCTCGCTGGGGATGCGCACCCAGTAGTCGTCGTCGGCGATGCCAAAGCTCACCCACATGCCCGGCACGCCATCGCGCGCCAGTGCCAGGCGCGTCTCGTCGCCCAGCTCCAGGCGCACGTAGGCCGACATCAGCTGCAGCATGGGCGCGTCGGGCATGGGCTCGATGCGCTCGTCCGGTGATGCCAGGTAGACCTGGATGCCCTCCCGTTCGGAGAGCTGGCCCAGCAGTTCGCGGCGGCGCTCCGGATGCGCGGTGACCAGCGCCAGGCGCGTCAGGTTGACCACCGAAATCAGGTTCTGCGAGATGGCCCGGGCGCGCGGTTCGGCTTCATAGGCGCGAAAGATGAGGAACCATGCGGCCGTGGTGACCAGCACCAGCGTCGCCAGCAGGAGGAAGGTGCGCCACAGCAACGAGCGCGGCATTGGCATTGCCATACTTCAGTCTCTCATCGCCAAAGACTTGATGATCTTGATGAAGAGCGTCGCCTGATTCCGGGTTTCATAGGGGGGGGCGGCACATTACAATGGAACTTGATCCAGGCTCGCCTGCTTCAGGTCTCGGCCACCTTGCCATCGGGAATGAACACGTAGCCAAAGCCCCACACCGTCTGGATATGCGCCGGCTTGGCCGGATCCTTCTCGATGAGTTTGCGCAGGCGCGAGATCTGCACGTCGATGGCGCGGTCGAACACCTCGTATTCGCGGCCGCGCGCCAGTTCCATCAGCTTGTCGCGCGACAAGGGCACATGCGGGTGCGTGACCAGCACCTTGAGCAGCGCGAATTCGCCGGTGGTGAGGCTCACCGCATTGCCATTCTTGGTGAGCGTACGGCTGCCAAGGCTGACGGTCATGCCGCCGAAACTCACCGACTCCACATCACCCGACGGTGCGCCGGGTGGCACCGGGGCGGCGCGCCGGCGCAGCACCGCATTGATGCGGGCCACCAGTTCGCGCGGGTTGAAGGGCTTGGGCAGGTAGTCGTCGGCACCCATCTCCAGGCCCACGATGCGGTCCACGTCCTCGCCCTTGGCGGTGAGCATGATCACCGGGATGGTGTTCTTGGTGCCGCGCAGGCGCCGGCAGATGGACAGCCCGTCCTCGCCCGGCAACATCAGGTCGAGCACCATCAGGTCAAAGCGCTCGCGACCGATCAGGCGGTCCATGGCCGGCGCATCGGCGACGGTGGAGACGGCAAAGCCTTGCTCGGTGAGGTAGCGTTGCAGCAGGTCGCGCAGCCGCAAGTCGTCATCCACGACCAGGATTCGCGAAGGTTTGTTGGTCTTTGTGCTCATGTCCGCCTCATTGTCCACGCTGCGTCAACGCCTTGGTAAACAATTGGTGTTCCATCATTCCAGGCAAGCCGGGCCAGCGGCGCTTTCCCACCGGCGCCTGCCCTGGCAGCCGGTGCTATCGTATCCGCTCAGGCATGGCGAGGCCAGTCCGTATCCAGTATGCGAGGTAACAGTCGATTGCAGCAGGGCGAAAGGTAACAATTGCTTACAGAACGCGCGTTGCAGGACGCGACGGGCCGGGGTGGGCAGAGTTAAGCTACCTGCCTGCATGAATCTGGATGGCGCCATGAACGCGGTAGCGTGCGCCAGTCGAACAACGGCGACTTGAAGGAAGCCTGGTGAAGAACGTGGTGCGAGGCGCGACGACTGGACTCTTGCTTTCGGCAGTAATGCTCGCCGTCGCGCTGACGGCGAGCCCCGCCGCGGCTCAGCAGCCGGGTCCTTTCAGGCGCGCAGAGCGCCCCACCGGCAATGCCTCCGAACCGCGACAGGCGCTGCAACGTGGCGAGCAGCAGCCGCCACGCCAGGCCAGTGCGCCGGGCCAGATGAGCCCCGAGGAACGCCGCCAGCTGCGTCGCGACATTGACGAGCACGGCCGCGATCACTACAAAGAGCGGCGCGAACGCCGCTGACCGGACGGGAGTAACTCCCTTTGGTACGATTCATGATGCAAGTCGGACGGCAACTCCCCTTGGGGCGAATCGCCAATCATCTGGCAGTCCCGCTGCTGGCAGTCGGCTTCGCGTTCATTGCACTGGTTGCCAGTGCAAACGGATTGGCCCAATCGCGTGCCACGGGACGCATGCTTGCGGAGGGGCCGTCCATGGCGGCGCCGATGGGCCCCGCCGATGCAAGGCATCTTCTCGGACGGATCGGCATGGGCCCAACCCTGGGCGAAGTCGATGCCTATGCGCGCCTGAGCCGCGGCGAGGCGGTGGGGCGACTGCTGGCCGAGGCGAGGACTGCGGCGGGCGCAGCGCCGCCGGCGTGGGTCAACGAGCCGGTGACGCCGCAGCGCAGCCTGCGCGACGCCCCGGTCGAGCAACGCCGGGCGTTCCAGCAACAGGAAGTCAGCCGCGGCTTCGAGCTGCGCGCGTGGTGGCTCGGCGAAATGCTGGCCACCGCATCGCCGCTCACCGAGCGCATGACCTTGTTCTGGCACAACCACTTCACCTCCAGCCAGCAAAAGGTGCGCTTCACGCAGCTCATGTACCGGCAGAACCAGCTGCTGCGGGAGCACGCGCTGGGCAATTTCGCCACGCTGTTGCATGCCGTGTCCAGGGACCCGGCCATGGTCATCTACCTGGACAATGCCAGCAACCGCCGCGACAAGCCGAACGAAAACTTCGCGCGCGAGGTCATGGAACTGTTCACGCTGGGCGAGGGGCACTATGGCGAGACGGACATCCGCGAAGCCGCGCGCGCATTCACCGGCTGGTCGATCGACCCGGAAACCGCCGCCTTCCGCTGGCGGCCGTTTATCCACGACACGGGTGAAAAAATCGTGCTCGGGCGGCGCGGCAACTTCGACGGTGACGCGGTGCTCGACATCCTCCTCGAGCAGCCGCAGGCGGCGCAATGGATCATCGGCAAGCTGTGGCGGGAATTCGTCGCGCCCGACTTTGACCGCGTGGACGATCGCGCCGAGGTCGCTCGCATCGCGCGGGTCTTTCGCGACAGTCGCTACGACATCCGCGTGGCGCTGCGCGAGTTGCTGCTGTCCGAGGCCTTCTGGGCCGACGACAACCGGGCGACGCTGGTGAAATCGCCGGTGGACTTCGTGGTCGGCACGCTGCGCCAGTTCGACGTGCGGGTGTCCGATGCCATGCCGTTTGCCCTGGTCACCGCGGGGCTGGGGCAGAACCTGTTCTCTCCGCCCAACGTCAAGGGCTGGCCCGGCGGCGAGGCGTGGATCAACTCGGCCACGCTGTTGTCACGCAAGCAGTTCGTCGAGCGGCTGTTCCGCGGTGATGAAATGCGCCGCGCCGGCGCCGGCGCAGAGCCCGGCATGGCCGATGGCGAGATGCGCGAAGGCGTGCGACGCGAGGGGGCGGGGCAGGCCGGGCCGGCGGCACAATTTCGCGCCCGGCTGCGCCGCGTCGCCGACGAGACGCGCTTTGACGGCACGACCTGGTTCCGCCGGCTGGAGGACAGTTCGCCGGTTGCCGGAATGAAGAACACCACGCGAGTCTCGCAAGACCTGCTGCTTGAGCGGTTTGTGCTGGCGGGCGCTCCCGCCAACGCCGTTCCCGAAGGGGTGGTCGGGCGCGAGCGCCTGCGCATGCTGACCCTCGATCCGGCCTACCAGCTCAAATGAACCGCGCACCGCACAATCGCAACGACCTGTCCGCGCGCCGGGAATTCCTGCGCCGCGCCATGGCCATGTCGGCCGTGCCCGTGATGGGCAGCATCGCACCCGGATTGTCGGTGCTTTACACCGGCGGGGCAGCTGCGGCTGCCGGGGGAACTGAGGCAACGACCAGCGGCGCCGACTACGGCAGGTTGCTGATCCTGGTCGAGCTCAAGGGTGGCAACGACGGCCTGAACACGCTGGTCCCGTTTGCGGATCCCGCCTATGCGAGCTTGCGGCCGCGCATCGCCCAGCGTCGCGAGGACCTGCTTCACATCAGCGAGCGCGAGGGGCTGCATCCGTCACTGGCAGCGTTGCAACCGTTGTGGCAGGGTGGCGAACTGGCCCTCATTCGCGGGGTGGGCTATCCGCGGCCCAACCTGTCGCATTTTCGTTCCATCGAGATCTGGGACACCGCCTCGGCCAGCGAGGAATACCTTGCCCAGGGCTGGGTGGCGCGGGCGTTTGCGGCGCATGCAGTGCCCAGGGCATTTGCCGCCGATGGCGTGGTGATCGGCAGCGGGGAGGCGGGCCCCCTGTCCGGTGGCGGGCGCGTAGTGACACTCGCCAGCACGGAACAATTCCTGCGCCAGGCGCGCCTGGCGACGCCGGGTCGCGCGCGTGGAAGCCGGGCTCTCGAGCATGTGTTGAAGGTCGAGGGTGACATCGCCCAGGCCGCCGCCACGCTGGGGGGCGGCGAGTTTCTGAAGACGCAAATGCCCGAAGGGCCGTTCGGCAATGCGGTGCGAAACGCGGCGCAGGTGCTTGCGGGGCGTGGCAACGTGGCCGCCATGCGCCTCACGCTGAACGGCTTCGACACCCACCAGAACCAGCCGGGCATCCACGCCAACCTGCTCAAGCAGCTGGGCGACGGACTGTCGGCCCTGAAGGGCGCGCTGGTGGAGCTCGGGCGCTGGGACTCCACCCTGGTACTGACCTACTCGGAATTCGGCCGCCGGGTGCAGGAGAACGGCTCCAATGGCACTGACCATGGCACCGCCAATGTGCATTTCGCGCTCGGCGGCAAGGTCCGGGGCGGACTGTACGGCGAGGCGCCGCGCCTCGACCGGCTGGAGGACGGCAATCTTGTTCACGTCGTGGATTTTCGCAGTCTGTGTGCCACGGCGCTGCAGCGCTGGTGGCGCATCGAGCCCGCAAGCGTGCTGGGCGGGCGATTTGCGCAACTGGATCTGCTCAAAGTGTAGGCGGCGCACAGTTCAAGTCGCATGGGGTTTTCCCGGGCATGGGGTTTTCCCGGGACTGGCAGCATCCCCTATCGGCTAGAATGATCCTGGTCGAACCGCTTGTCCCGCCAGCAGGCGCGCAGCGGTTCCGCAGCGCCCCAACATGAACCTCCTCTCCATCGAAACATCCACCGAGTTCTGCTCGCTTGCGGTCTGCCGCGGCGACGTGGTGAGCGCCATGCATTTCCCGGCGGCGCAGCGGCATGGTGAGACGGTGCTCGAATCGATGCGACAGTTGCTGGTCGAGGCGGGCCTTGAACTGGCGGATCTGGATGGCATCGCGTTTGGCCAGGGGCCGGGTTCCTTCACCGGGCTGCGCATCGCCTGCGGCGTCACGCAGGGACTGGCGCTGGCGCTCAGCATCCCGGTGAAAGGCATCGGCACCTTGCTCGCCGTGGCCGAAGCGTCGGGTGCCGACAAGGTCATTGCGTGCCTGGATGCGCGCATGGGCGAGGTGTATCACGCGGTGTATCGCAGGGATGCGGCTTCGCGCTGGGTGGAACTTGTTGCGCCGGGGCTGTACAGCCCGGATGCGCTTCCAGGTGTGGATGGCGATGGCTGGACGGCTTGCGGCACCGGGTTCGGCGCGCATGCGGCGGTGCTGGCCGAGCGCATCGGTCGGGCAAAGATCGCCGCCACACTGGCGCAGGCGCAGCCCACGGCACGCGCCGTGCTTGCGCTTGCCAAGCCGCTGTTCGAAGCCGGGGCGGGCGAGGATGCGGCAATGGCTCTGCCGGTGTACCTGCGCGACAAGGTGGCGCTGACCGAGATCGAGCGCGCGGCGCAGCGCGGGGTCCTGCGCGGGGGCCAGCGCGAAGGCCAGCGCAATGTGCCGCCGGCGAGCGCAATCAACGCAGGAGTGAAGGCGCGGTGAACGGGTGCGCGATCCTCTCGATCAGGGTGCAGGCGGAGGGACCTGGGGCGTATTTCACAATTGAGGGGATACTCCCCTCACGCTCCCCTACATCAGGGGCCATTTCGGTAATTCTGAAATGGCCTTTTAGGAAATGAGCGCGTTGCCGCAATCGCGCATTTCGCAGTCGGACGAATCGCTGCCGGGCCTGTCCTGGGCGCGCATGCGCGAGCAGCATCTTGCCGTGGTGCATGCCATCGAAAAAGCGGCCTATGAATCTCCCTGGACCGAGGGTAACTTTCGCGATTCGCTCAGCGCCGGCTACCAGTGCTGGGTGTGTCACGAGGGCGGGCGCGGTGTCGAGCACATGCTCGGCTACTTCGTCATGCTGATTGGCGTCGGTGAGGCGCATTTGTTGAACCTGTGCGTGGCGGTGCCGCGGCAGCGCCACGGCTTTGGCCGCCAGGTGCTGGATCACGCCATGGTGGTGGCGCTGGCGCATGGCGCATCGCGCTTCATCCTCGAAGTGCGCCCCACCAATCTCCCCGGGCAGCGGTTGTATGCGCGCGCCGGTTTTCGTGAGATCGGCCGGCGCCGCGATTATTACCCGGCGCTGGGCGGGCGCGAGGATGCGCTGGTCCTCGCGCGGGCGCTGGCATGACTTCGCGGCGCTCGCGCCTGATCGAGGAGATGGGCCTGGGCCCGGTCTGGGTATTGCGCAACAAGGATGTGCCCGAGGCGCTGGATCGCGCCGGGGACAACGTGCCGGGTGACCAGGCGACCATGCCCACGGAGCTCGGCACCGGCAAGACCGCTGCCACCGCGGGCATGCGACCGGCGGCACAACGCGTCGAGTCGCGGCCGCCGGTGCGCCAGCGCGAAGCGGCCAGCGCGGCCACCGCGCGGGGGCCAGGCCACTCGCGCATGCCGCCACGGCCTGTGGCGCCAGAGTTCCCCGGGATGGCGAATGCCGAACGCGATGGCCTGATCGCGCGCATGGACTGGACGGCGCTCAAGGCGGCGGTGTCGGGCTGCGCGAGTTGCGGCCTGGCGACCACGCGCACCCAGACGGTGTTCGGGGTCGGCGATGAACTCGCCGACTGGATGCTGGTGGGAGAGGCCCCGGACTCGGAGGAGGATATGCGCGGCGAGCCCTTGGTTGGCCAGGCCGGCAAGCTGCTCGACAACATGCTCTTTGCCATCGACCTGGTACGCGACAAAAACGTCTACATCGCCAATGTGCTCAAGTGCCGGCCACCCGGCAATCGCAATCCCATGCCGGAGGAGGTTGCGCGCTGCAGCCCGCACCTGGCGCGCCAGGTGGCGCTGGTGCAGCCGAAACTCATCCTCGCCATGGGGCGCTTTGCCGCGCTGACGCTGCTCGACACGGATGCCAACATCGCCAGCCTGCGCGGCAAGCTGCACCGATACCAGGGCGTGCCGGTCATCGTCACCTATCACCCGGCCTACCTGCTGCGCAACCTGCTGGACAAGGCCAAGGCCTGGGAAGACCTGGTGTTCGCGCGCAAGACCATGGCGTCCTTGAAGACTGCCGTCGCTGTCTCCGATGTTGCCTCCGATCCCGGCCCGCCTGCCTAGCCAGTATTTGTTTCCTCGCCCCTTGGAATGGGCCTTCGTTGCCCCCCATCTGTTTCGCCACGACATCCACCAGGAGTGCCGCCATGCGCAGAGTATTCGTCATTGTTGCCGCCGCATTCGCCCTGCTTGGCACGCCGCGCCTTTCCGCCCGAAGTGCGCCACCGGATCGGTGCGGCGATCGGCATGCAGGAGCGGCGCCATAGGGGCCAGCTTCGCTTCGTCGTGGAGGGTGGCCTGTCACCGATGGCTGTGCTTCGCGGCATCACTTCGCGCCAGCGCGCCGTGGAATTCTTCGCGCAGCTGGGGGTGTGGGACACCGAAGCCAACAATGGCGTGCTGATTTACGTGTTGCTGGCAGACCGCGCGGTGGAAGTTGTGGCCGATTCGGCTGGCCGCGCCCTTGCCCGGCCCAGCGCCGCTAGTGCTTGTCCATCCCGATCAGGTGCAGGTTGTTGCTCTTGGACTGGTTGTACTTGTGGCGCTGGATGACTGCGATCATGGTCAGCGACACAAAGCCGCCGAAGATGATGATGATGGTGTTGATGTGGTAATCGGCCTTGATCATGGCCGAGTACAGCGCCAGCATGATCAGGATGGAAATATTCTCGTTGAAGTTCTGCACCGCAATGGAATGACCTGCCGACAGCAGCACGTGGCCGCGGTGCTGCAATAGCGCGTTCATCGGCACCACGAAGAACCCGGCCAGCGCGCCGATCAGGATCAACAGGCCGTACACCAGCGGCATCCACGATGCCAGGGTCATGGTCATCACCACGATGCCCATCAAGATGCCCACCCAGATGACGGAGAGCGAGTTTTTCAGCGGCACGTAGCGGGCCGCGACGACGGCGCCGACGGCGATGCCCACGGCGGTCATGCCCTGCAGCGCGGCGGCCTTGTCCAGGCGCAGGCCAAGATGGCTGTCGGCCCAGCGCAACACGATGAATTGCAGGGTTGCGCCGGCGCCCCAGAAGAGGGTGGTCACGCCCAGCGAGATCTGGCCCAGCTTGTCATTCCACAAGGTGGTCTGGCAATGCCAGAAGTGGCGGGCCAGCACGACCGGATTGCGCGCCTGCTGCTCGTAGCGCGCGCCAGTGTCCGGAATGTAGAGGTTGAAGACTGCCGCGATCACGTAGAACACCCCGATCATCAGGATGGCGGCTTCCGCCGGCGAATCGATGCCGGTGTCGAAGACGGGGACGTCGATGGACAGCAATGCCGTGGATACCGCGGGGCTGACCAGCGCGCCGCCCAGCACCGTTCCGAGGATGATCGAGATCACCGTGAGCGCCTCGATCCAGCCGTTGGCCACCACCAGCTGGGAGGGCGGCAGGAGTTCGGTCAGGATGCCGTACTTGGCGGGGGAGTAGGCGGCGGCGCCCAGGCCGACCACCGCATAGGCGATGAGGATCGTCGTGTAGGTCGGCATGCCGGGGATCAGCAGCCAGTCGTAGAAGAACATCATCAGGCAGCCGATGATCTTGATGCCGTTGGTATAGAACATCACCTTGCCCTTGGGCATGGAATCGGCAAACGCGCCCACGAAGGCCGCCAGCACCACGTACGAGGCGGTGAAGAAGAACTTCAGCAGCGGTGTCATCCACGCCGGGCCATCCAGTTGGGCCAGCAGCGCGATGGAGGCGATGAGCAGCGCATTGTCGGCCAAGGACGAGAAGAACTGCGCCCCCATGATGGTGTAGAAACCGCGCTTCATGCGTTCGCACCCGCGTCGCGCAGGAGAGGCCTCGGGGGCGCCGGGAGGGATTGTGGAGGTTTCTCTTGCGCCGTCATGATGGTGTGCAAACCGCGTCTCATCGGGCTTGGGGCGTATCCGTAACGGGGGGGCTTCAGGTTGCGCACAGGGTGTCCCTGTCGTCAGGTTATTTCCACCGTCAGCCTGGCGATGGCGTCGCCGTGCATCGCGGTCGGTGGAATTCGTTATTTGTGGTTTGCCACCGATACATTGGCAGCAAAACTTCCAGGGTCTTCCAGCAAGGCCTGCTTTATACCATGGACGTTCCTGAAAATCGTCGTGTTCTGCAGCGAATAAAGGCCGCAAAAACTGGCTGCGATCAGTCGGTTATGGTCAAATCGACCGCATGCTATGGACATCATTTGAGCGCCATCGTGCAGAGGGGCAAGGCTGATGCGGCCGATCCGCGCGCGCTTGCGCCGATCCGCGCTTGCACACAACCTGGGCGTCATTCGTCGCCATGCACCCACATCGCGCATCTGGGCGGTGGTCAAGGCCGACGCCTACGGCCACGGTCTGATGCGCATGCTGCCGGCGCTTGCCGCCGCAGGCCCCGCCGGCGCTGATGGCCTGGCCTTGCTGGAGCTGGACGCCGCGGTGCGGTTGCGCGAGTCCGGCTTCGTCAGGCCCATCCTCATGCTCGAAGGTTTCTTCACGCCTGACGAACTGGAACTCTTTTCGCGTCACCGCTTCACCAGCGTGATCCACTCGCTGCGACAGGTGGCGATGCTCGAAGCCGCGTCGATTTCCGCGCCCATCGATGTGCACCTCAAGTTCAACACCGGCATGAACCGGCTCGGACTGCCGGCGGGCGATGCCGTTCCCGCGCTGACGCGCCTGCGCGCCTGCGGCAAGGCGGGCGCCATCACGCTGATGACGCACTTTGCCGATGCCGACGGCCCCAGCGGCGTGGCAGAGCAGCACGCGCGGCTGAAGGCCATCGTCGCGCACACGGGGAGTGCTGCACAGCTGCCTTTGAGCATGGCCAACTCGGCGGCCATCCTGCGCTATCCGGAGACGCACGCCGACTGGGTGCGCCCGGGCATCATGCTCTACGGCTGCACGCCGTTCGCCGATGAGCCCGCAGCCAACGCCGGGCACTTTGGCCTGCAACCGGTGATGACCCTGAGCAGCGAAATCATCGCCGTGCAGGACCTGAAACCCGGCGACCGTGTCGGCTACGGTGGCGTCTACACGGCAGAGCGCGAAATGCGCATCGGCGTCATCGCCTGCGGCTACGCCGACGGCTACCCGCGCCATGCGCCGGGGACGAATGCGCGCGGCACACCGGTGCTGGTGGGCGGCAGGCGCACGCGCACCGTGGGCCGCGTGTCGATGGACATGCTCTTCGCCGACCTCACGCCGGTGCCGCAGGCTGGCGTGGGCACGCCGGTGACGCTGTGGGGCGATGCCGGGTCAGGTCAAGTTCTGTCGGCTGACGAAGTCGCCGATGCCGCCGGCACCGTGAGCTACGAGTTGCTGTGCGCGCTCGCGCCGCGCGTGGCGGTGGACCTCATTGAATAGCGCTAAGATTCGCCCTGGAGCGGAACAACCGCTCAGAATATCCGTCTGGGTTCAACTGGCGAGGCTACTATGACAACGCACAGCTACACGGCAATTGTTGAAAGGGAGGGCGACCTGTTTGTCTCCCTTTGCCCCGAGCTTGATGTTGCGAGTCAGGGCAAGAGTATCGAAGAAGCGACAGCGAACCTCAAGGAAGCGGTAGAGCTGTTCCTTGAGTGTGCGGACCCGTCGGAAATTGTGCGCCGGCAAAGTGGTGAGGTCTATGTAACGCGTTTCGAAGCGGTGCATGGGTAAGATTGCAATACTTTCCGGCAGGGAGGTGTGCCGGATTCTTGCAAAGAATCGGTTCATGGAAGTCAGGCGCCGCGGCAGTCACGTCGTCATGCAGCGGCACGCTGAATTGGGCACGATCACTGTGCCGGCTCCCGATCACGCTGAACTGAAGATTGGAACGCTGTTTTCCATCATTCGTCAGCAGAGTGGTGTGCCACGTTCGGAGTTCGAGTCCTGAAATGGCACGGTCCTGGCGGTCGACGCCACAAGAATATCGATTCACGCGCAAGGCTGAGCTGAGTGGCTAAGGCCAAATCCGTCTATTCCTGCACCGAGTGCGGCGCCACGGCGCCGCGCTGGCAGGGCCAGTGCCCGGGCTGCGCGCAGTGGAACACGCTGGTGGAGTCTGTCGCCGAGTCCACGGCCACCAAGAGCCGCTTTGCCGGCGTGGCCAGCCTGGCCGGCACGGCCAAGGTACAAAAGCTGTCCGAGGTCAGCGCCCGCGAAGCGCCGCGTCTCTCCACCAGCGTGCCCGAATTCGACCGCGTTTTGGGCAGTGGCCTGGTGGCGGGGCAGGTGGTGCTGATCGGTGGTGATCCGGGCGTGGGCAAGTCGACGCTGCTGTTGCAGTCGCTCGCGGCCATGAGCCAGACCACGCGCGCGCTGTATGTCAGCGGCGAGGAATCGGCCGAGCAGATTGCGCTGCGCGCGCAGCGGCTGTCCTTGCATTCGGAGAATCTCGACCTGCTGGCCGAAATCCAGCTCGAAAAAATCCTTGCTTCGCTGGACGCCGCGCGCCCGACCATCGCCGTCATCGACTCCATCCAGACCGTGTATTCGGATGCGCTCACCTCGGCGCCCGGGTCCGTCGCGCAGGTGCGCGAATGCGCGGCCCAGCTGACGCGTTTTGCCAAGCAAAGCGGCACCATCATCGTGCTGGTGGGGCATGTGACGAAAGACGGCGCGCTGGCCGGCCCGCGCGTGCTGGAACACATCGTCGACACCGTGCTCTATTTCGAGGGCGACACGCACCAGAGCTTTCGCCTGGTGCGCGCCTTCAAGAACCGCTTCGGCGCGGTGAACGAGCTGGGCGTGTTCGCCATGACCGAGCGCGGCTTGAAGGGCGTGGCCAACCCGTCGGCGATCTTTCTCTCCACCCACGAGAAACCGGTGTCCGGTTCCTGCGTGCTGGTGACGCAGGAGGGCACGCGACCGCTGCTGGTGGAGATCCAGGCGCTGGTGGACGCCTCGCACGCGCCCAACCCGCGCCGCCTGTCGGTGGGCCTGGAGCAGAACCGCCTCGCCATGCTGCTGGCCGTCATGCACCGCCACGCCGGCATTGCCTGCTACGACCAGGACGTGTTCGTCAACGCCGTGGGCGGCGTGAAGATCGGCGAGCCGGCGGCGGACCTGGCCGTGCTGCTCGCCATCGTGTCCTCGCTCACCGACCGGCCGCTGCCGGCCAAGCTGGCGGTGTTCGGCGAAGTCGGCCTCGCCGGCGAAGTGCGCCCGGCGCCTCGCGGGCAGGAGCGATTGAAGGAGGCCGCCAAGCTCGGCTTCACCCACGCCATCATTCCCAAGGCCAACCTGCCCAAGCAGAAGATCGAGGGGATTGAGGTCTTTGCGGTGGATCGCGTGTCGGATGCGCTGCAGCGCATCCGCGACCGCTAGACGATCAATCAGGAGGGGAAAATGAGCACACGCACAGAAAGCTGTGACGTCCTCGTGGTGGGCACCGGCGCCGCCGGACTCACCGCCGCCGTCACCGCCGCCAAGGCCGGAAAGAAAGTCATCCTGCTGGAAAAGGATGCGGTCTATGGCGGCACCACGGCCTTCTCGGGTGGCATGATCTGGATCCCCGGCAACCGCTACTCGGTGGAGATGAACCAGAAGGCCGGCACCGAGGATTCGCTGGCTATCGCCCGAGACTATATCTACGACGAGGGCGGCGAGGCGCTCGATGCGAACAAGGTGGAGTCCTACCTCAAGCATGGCAAGGAGATGGTGGACTACCTCGAACGCGAGACCGAGGTGAAGTTCTACCCCATGGACTACCCCGATTACGTGTCGGAGAATCCGCGCTCGCGCAGCATGCGCTCCTTGTGCACGGTGAACTACGAAACCAGCAAGATGGGCGCGCACCTGAAGACCCTGCGCAACCAGCTCCCGCAGACGCTGTTCCTGGGCCTCGCCATCGGCTCCAGCGTGGAGATGAAGGAATTCATGCGTGCAGGGCGCTCGATCAAGTCGCTGCTGTTCGTGCTGAAGAAATTGATCGCCCATGCGCGCGACATGATCGTGTACGGGCGCAGTGAGCAGATGGTGCGTGGCCGGGCGCTGGTGGGGCGCCTCGCGCGCACGGCTTTTGACCTCGGTGTTCCCATGTGGCTTTCGTCGCCGGTGAACGACCTCATCAAGCAAGAAGGAAGCGGCCGCGTGGTGGGCGCCATGGTAACGACGCCGCAGGGCGAGGTGCGCGTGAACGTATCTTCCGGTGTGATCCTGTGCTGCGGCGGCTTCACGCGCGACGGCGTGCGCCGTGCGGCGGCCTATCCGGGCGTGGCCGTGGGCCGCAAAGGCGCGGAGCAGATTTCGGTGGTGCCCGAGACCAACACCGGCGACGGCGTGAACCTCGCCGAGCGCGCCGGCGGCAAGTTCGAGAAGAACGTATCGCAGGTGGCGCCGTGGATGCCGGTGTCGAAGATGCCCGGTGTGTCGGGCACCGACGGCGTATGGCCGCACCTGGTGGACCGCATGAAGCCGGGCTTCATCTCGGTGGCGCGCAACGGGAAACGTTTTGCCGATGAATCGGCCTCGTACCACAACTTCATTCCCGGCATGATCAAGACCAGTACCGAACTGGGCGAGAAGGAGGCCGCCGGCTGGATCGTGGCTGACGCGCGCGCCGTGCACCGCTGGGGCATGGGCTTCGCGCGCCCATGGCCGGTGCCCAAGGGCAGGTACGTGAGGAACGGCTACCTCATGCGCGCAGATACGCTCGCCGAACTGGCGCAAAAGGCCGGCATCGACGCGGCCGGGCTGGAGGCCACCGTCAAGCAGTTCAACGAGTACGCGGTGAAGGGTGTCGATCCTGACTTCAATCGCGGCAACCGCACCTACGACAAGTACCAGGGCGACGAGGAGATCAAGCCCAACCCGTGCCTCGCGCCGCTGGTGAAGGCGCCGTTCTACGCGGTGCGCATCTATGCTGCCGAGATCGGCACCTACGCGGGGATCAAGACCAATGCCAATGCGCAGGTGTTGGGTGCGGACAACCAGCCGATTCCGGGCCTCTATGCAGCCGGCAACGACCAGACCAGCGTGTTCGCGGGGGCATACCCCGGCGCGGGATCAACGCTGGGGCCGGCGATGACATTCGGGTGGATTGCGGGAAGGCATGCGGCAGGGGTGCATGCCTAGCATGCTTGTATATCGTAACCAATAGGGTTGCAGTTACAGAAATGATCAGAGGCTTCAAGCACAAGGGATTGGCCAGGTTCTTCCAGTCAGGGACGAAATCCGGGCCTGACCCCTCGGCCTAGACCCCTTGGCCTCATGAGCGGCCAAGTGACTGTGGCGTGAATGCCGATGCCGTTATCGGATGCCACCACTGGTGGGTCTGCAATGGCCCGGTCGGGTGGACGCCCATTGCCGACGATCCGGGGGCGGACCGGGATGGCCCGTGACGGTCAAGAGTCCTGGAATCCCAAAATAATGTTTGATGGCCGTGATAACAAATCGGCTGTGGATATTCATGGATTAACATCATTGATGTTAAATTGATATTAATCAATAAATATTCCTTGAGGCGTGATGGGGCTCAGTACACCCCGTTGTGATCGCCCACATTGATCGGGACGATCTCCGATTTCGTGATCAACAACTCAAGCGTGATACGGTAGCTGAGATTGATCGACACGCTGTGCAGGCCTGACAGCCTGCCCTGCAATGTGTGCAGCCGCAGCGAGGGGTGATGCGGGTTTGCCGCCAGCAGTTTGAGGGTCTTGGTGTACTGGCCGATGGCGTCGGGGTGGCGTTTCAGGAAGCGCGCGGCGCGACGGTTGTACTGCTCGGTGAAGACGAGCTGCCAGGCCATTCAGGCCGCCAGCTTGGCCAGGCGCTTGATGTGTTGTTCGACGGACTCCTTCACGAAGCGGCCGGCATCGAGGTCGGTTTTCGAATCCGCCAGCGCGGCTTCAAGCTCGCATTCGCGCAAGTGGGTGTACTGCTCATGGCTCATGACCACATATTTTGCCTGGCCGCGTACCGTGACCGAAGCCTCTTGATGGTCGGCGAGGGCTTGTTCAATGGCGCCGACGCCCTTGGTCTTCAGGTCATTTGCCGAGATTTTGTTCATGTCAATAGCACCATCAATAGTACGATAAATCGTATTGTACAGGATGCGGTAGGTGTCAGCCAGCTGCCGCTGGAACAATACGGGGTCGGGGTGGGTGTCCCTTCCACTATCGCCGCTCGATCCAGTATTGCGAAATCGCGAGTTACGCATGTTTCAAGGCAATCGCGTTCCCCGTGATGCAATTGCCGCTACTTCTTCGGCTTTGGCAGTACGTACGCCAACCCCAGTTTTCTCGCTGCAACACCAAGCGGCTGATCGAAACTGACGAACTGTTTGACGAACTGTTTGACGAACTGTTTGACGAACTGCTTGCAGCCTCCACCGAATGCGATGGCCAGGTGCAGGGCATCGGCGCTGCGCAGGGCGCATGAACGGCGGAAAATACTCCGCCAACCCCGTCTGATTCAACCTATCATTCGGTTGCCCGGCGCAGTGACCCGCAGTACGCATTGGGCACGCCGGGCATTCGACGGCAGCACCCGGCAGGCGGCGATCGCCTGCATCCCCTCCCGCGCGAAGTCGTATTCTCTCCGCGACCTCCTCTTCATCCCAAGGATCCCCATGACCATTTCCATGTACCAGGCGAGCGTTCCGCGCTTCGTCAACATTCTCGGCAACCTGTCCAACATCCTCGACAAGGCGCAGGCCCATGTCGAGGCGAAAAAACTCGACACGGCCACGCTGACCAACTATCGCCTCTATCCGGACATGCTGCCCATGCAGGTGCAGGTGCAGATCGCCTGTGACACGGCCAAGGGCGTGGTGGCGCGGCTGGCCGGCATCGACATTCCCGTGTTCGAGGACAACGAGAAGACCCTGCCGGACCTCAAGGCGCGCGTGGCCAAGACCATTGCGTTCATCCAGAGCATCACCCCGGCGCAGGTCGACGGCACCGAAGACAAGGCCATCGTCACCAAGCGCGGCGACAAGGAAACGCACTACAAGGGCATGCAATTCCTGCTCGGGCATGCGACGCCGAACTTCTATTTCCACATCAGCATGGCCTACGCCATCCTGCGCCACAACGGCGTCGAGATCGGCAAGCGCGACTTTCTGGGAAATCCTTAACCGCTCTTCACGTAGTACCGAAGTGGCCCGCGCCGCCC
>CAXNGL010000026.1:0-17827 GCA_964201515.1 Burkholderiales bacterium | reverse complement strand
TGTTCATCACCGCCGTGCTGGGGCGCACGAGCACCGATCGATGCGCTACTTTGGTACCATGTTTCGATTGTCAGGAGGTTACGATGAGCGTGTCACTGAAATCACTGGGTATCGAACAGCTCAGCGTTGCCGAGCGCCTGGTGCTCGTGGAAGAACTGTGGGACAGCATTGCCACCGCCACGCCGCTCACCGACCCACAGCGCGCCGAACTTGAGCGGCGACTGGCCGACCATCAGGCCCATCCGGATGACGTTGTCCCGTGGGATGAGGTCAAGGCTTCGACCGCAGCGCGCCTGAGTAAATGACCCTGCGGGTCGTTTTTCGCAGGGCCGCTCGAGCCGAGTTCGAATCCGCCGCACTTTGGTACGAAGAACGTCAATCCGGCCTGGGGTTGCGATGACCATCAAGATCCGTCGATTGTCGTACGCGCTGGGCGCCGAAGTGCTGGGCGTGGACCCTTCGCGCGCGCAGGATGCGGCAACGGTGGCGGCGATTCGCGCCGCGTGGCTCGAGCACCTGGTGCTGGTGTTCCCCGGCATGGACATGACGGTGGCGCAGCATGTTGAATTCAGCCGCCAGTTCGGCGAGCTGGAGGCGCACCCGGTGGCCGGGCTGCGTGACGAGGACCACCCGGAGATGTTCCGCGTCACCAATCGCATCACCAACGGCAAGCGCTCCGAGACGGCCGAGGCCGGGCGCGTGTGGCACTCCGACGGCGCCTACACGCTGCGACCGCCCACGGGCGCGCTCCTGCACTGCCGCGCGCGGCCCGACGTGGGCGGCGACACTTGGTTCACCAATATGTACCGCGCCTACGACACGCTCTCGGACACCCTGAAGGGCATCGTGGACAAGCTGTCGGTGGTGAACGACCTCGGCGCGATTCCCGCCACGAAGCGCCGCGACCCTTTGAAGCTCGCGCAGGCCCTTCAGGAGAACCCGCCGGTGGTGCAGCCGATGGTGCGCGTGCACCCGGAGACCGGCCGCAAGGCGCTGTATCTCAGCGAGGCGGTGACGCGCCGCATCGACGGCATGACGGAAGAAGAGAGCCGCGGGCTGCTGCAGTACCTGTTCGCCCACTCGGTGCGGCCGGAGTTCACCTTCCGCCACACCTGGCGCCTGCACGACCTGGTGCTGTGGGACAACCGCTGCGCCATGCACCTCGCCCCGCCCGACTTCGACCCGGCGCAACTGCGCGAGATGTTCCGCACCACGCTGGTGGGCGAGACGATGGGGAGGGCGTTGGCGCGGTGACGGTTGCGTAATGTTCGCGTCGGGCTCAACGCTTCCACGGTTGCACAGCGAGCTCCGCTGATATCGATAACGCCTGGTTCGGCGCGATATTTCAACCGCGATGCTTCAACCTGCTGGCGAGCCCGTCCGCACCGCTGACAAGCAGGGCGAGGTCGAGGCCCGCGGCCACGAGGTTGGCACCGGCGGCGACGAAGCGGGGCACGTCAGCCTCGCGGCAGAGGATGCCGGCGGCGCATCCCGCGCGGCGCACGCGGCGGATGCCCTCTTCGAGCTCGCTCATCACGTCGGGGTGCGTGGGCTGGCCCAAGCGCCCGGAGTTGGCGGAGTAGTCGCTCGGGCCGAAGAAGAGCGCGTCCACGCCCCCGACGGCGCAGATCTCCTCCACATTCGCCAGGCCGAGCGGGGTTTCGATCTGCAACACGACGCAAAAGCGATCCGGCGCGTTGGCAGCGTAGGCCTTGTCGCGCGAGTAGTGGGTGGCGCGGGTGAGGCCGGCCATGCCGCGCGTGCCGGCGGGCGGGTAGCGCGTGTGGCGCACGGCGGCGCGCGCCTGCTCGGGGGTGTCGATCATCGGGATCATGATGCCGTCGGGGCCAAGGTCGAGCACGTGCTTGATGGCAACGGCGTCGTTGGAGTGCACGCGCACGATGGCGGCGGTGTTCGTTGCGGCGCTCGTTGCGGCATGGCTGCGCGCAGCGTTGTTCGCGGCAGCCACGGCCATGAGCTGGGTGTGCACGAGCGGCAGGTCCACCGGCGTGTGCTCGCCGTCGAGGATGACAAACGCAAACCCCGCGCCCGCCACCGCCTCGGCGGTGTGGTAACTGGCGATGCTGCAGAAGATGCCGTACTGCGGCGTGGTGCCGGCGGCGAGGGCTTGCTTGAGGGATTGGGATTTCATCGCATCTCCGGGGGCTGATTCATCCGGATTGTACGGATATGCTGCACGGCCGCATCCTGTAGGCATGCCTCCGCAGAGTAGGACCCCAAGATGCCGCGAGCGCTTGTGATCTGAAAGCAGGCGCTCAGCCAGTTACACCTGCGCGGGCCACGCGCTGGCGTCGATGGTTTCCTCGTAGGCGTGCCAGGTGGCGTAGCCGAGCACCGGGATGATGACGGCAAGGCCGAGCAGCGCGGTGGCGAAGCCGAGCGCGGTGAGCGCCACGATCAGGAGCGCCCACACCGCCATCGCCGGCTTGTTCCGCAACACGGCGTTGACGCTGGTGACGATGGCGGTGACGGCGTCGGCGTCGCGGTCGCAGATCATAGGCAAGGAGAACGCGCTGAACAGGAAGGTCAACGCGCAGAACACCGCACCCACGGCCGTGCCAATGCCCAGGAACGTCGCCATCTGCGCGAGGCTCGGGTTCTCGTTCATGGGGAAGAACACATGCACCATCGAGGCTGAACGCGCCCAGATGAGGAACAGCACCATCAGCGCGAGCGCGAACACCATGGCGGTGCCAAGAGACTTCGTCATGGAGTCGATGCTGCGGGCGATGGACGGGGGCCTGCCTTCGCCGAGTTGCCGGCTGATGGAATAGAGCCCTAGCGCCAGCAGCGGCGCAATGAACACGAACCCAGAGAGCAGGATCAGCGCCGACCAGTAGGTGCCGAACTTCAGGCCGACGCCGGTGACCAGCCACGACAGCAGCACGATGGCGATGCCATAGGCGAGGCTCGGCCCCGGCGCGCGGCGAAAGTCCGCCCAGCCCAGTGCCACCCAGCGCAGCGGCGCGCCGGCCTGGAGCGCGCGGCAGGGCGCCACGAAGGGCAACAGGCTGCGCGGGTCTTCAGCAAGCGGTGCGGCGTTTGATACGCCCGGTTCGCACGGAACACCCCCAATGGGACCGCTGGTTTCGGTCATATCGCTCCTCCTCGTTGAAGCGTTTTTTTGCGCAACATCCCATTTACCGCCAGGGCTGGCGGCGGGTCAAGGCGGGCATGAAGGAGGTTTGATCCAGGACAGATCAGGGCCCGAATGTTGCGGGTTTGTGCGCGGAATGGCTGCAGCAAGAGTTTCCCGGCTGATTCGTCGGTTCGACCGGTTTGGTTATAGCGTATATGTTATATTTTAAATATGACTTGGAAGATCTCTTTCTACAGCGCAACCGTCGAGAAAGAAATCGAGATGCTGCCGGCGGGCTTTGTGGCCCGCTTCGTCCGATATGCCGAGCGAATGGAAGCTCATGGCCCGAATCTTGGCATGCCACACACCCGAGCCATGGGTGAACGCATGTTTGAGTTGCGGCTGAAGGCGGCCGAAGGTATCGCCAGGATTTTCTATTGCGCGATGGTCGGTGGACGAATTGTTTTTCTGCACCAGTTCATCAAGAAATCCGACAGAACACGGCGCAAAGAGCTTGAAATTGCCCGGCAGCGAATGAGGGAAGTGAGCGATGAGTAAAACACTCAAGGAGTTCAAGGCGCGGGCGCTGTCCCGACCGGACGTCAAACGCGAGTACGACAGGCTGGCCGAGGAATTCGAGTTCCTGGATGAAGTCCTGAAAGCGCGCACCGCCTCCGGACTGACCCAGGCCGAGGTGGCCGAACGCATCGGCACCACGCAGTCTGCTGTGGCGCGACTGGAATCGCCTTCCGGAAAGCATTCGCCTTCCATCGCAACACTGCAACGTTACGCATCGGCCATGGGCTATAAGCTGCAGGTGAGATTGGTGAAAGAACCAGCGGCGAGGCCCTACATCGCCCGCAGGACGAAGCAGACAGGATCATCACGCTAGCTGGGTGCGCATCGCGACCCGATCAGCGAAAGACACACCTGTGTTGGGAGCAGAAGCCATGAATACGAAAGCGAATGCCGCCGTCCAACGCGCCATCGACACGGCCCTCAGCGAGCACGGCGAGTTGGGCTTGCAGGTGACGGCCTGCCATCAGGGCCGGCTGGTGGTGGATGCCTGGGGCGGCATCGCCCGGCCGCAGACGGGCGATGCCATGGACGGCAACACGCTGATCTGCCCGTTCTCCGTTCGAGTCGGGCACGCGCTCGGCCTACATGTCGCTGACCTTCGGCTGGGTGATCGGCGAGATCGTGCGTCGCACCGATCCGAAGCAGCGCGCGTTTTCGCGGTTCGTGGCCGCGGAGATCTGCGCGCCACTTGCCATCGACAGCCTGTGGCTGGGCGGGCCGGAATCGGAATGGCATCGCGTGGCCGCTCTCGATGCACCGCCTGAGGCGCCTGTCACCGACCCGTCGTATCGCCCGGACAACTGGCGCGCCCTCGCCCATCCGCCCGCGGTGCAGGCGTCACAGGGCGCCTACGCGTTGCCGCAGGTGTGTGGCGCCTGCCTGCCCGGGTCGGGTGCGCTGATGAATGCGCGAAGCGGCGCGCGCCTGTTCGCGATGCTCGCGGGGCGCGGCACGCCGGGCTGCGCGGTCCCGGCTACGCCGACTCGCGCAGCAATCCGAGCAGCGCCTCGCCGTAGCGCTCGCGCTTTTTTTCGCCGACACCGCTGATGCGCCCGAGCGCATCCAGGGTCTGCGGACAGGCGCGGGCGAGTTCGGCCAGCGTCGCATCATGGAAGACGACGTAGGCGGGAACGCCGTGTTCCTTCGCCGTGGCGGCGCGCCATTCGCGCAGGCGCTCGAATCGGCTTTTCTCGCCGCCGGCGAGCGAGGCTGCCACGCCGGAACCTGCACGCTTTCCGGCGGCACGCTTGCCTTCGACCACCTTGCGCAGGTGCACGCTGGCTTCGCCTTTCAACACGGCGCGGCTGGCCTCGGTGAGCTTGAGCGAGCCGAAGCTGTCATGGTCCACTTCCAGGAGGCCCTGCGCCACCAGCTGCCGGAACACGGCGCGCCAGGTTTTCTCGTCGAGGTCGGTGCCGATGCCGAAGGTGGAGAGCTGCTGGTGGTCCCACTTCTGCACGCGCTCGGTGTCGCGGCCGAGCAGCACGTCGATCAGGTGCACGGCGCCAAAGCGCTGGCCGCTGCGAAACACGCAGGAAAGCGCCTTCCTCGCCGCCTCGGTGCCGTCCCACACTTCGGGCGGCTCGAGGCAGGTGTCGCAATTGCCGCAAGGCTCGGAGGCCTCTCCGAAGTAATCGAGCAGGCGCACGCGCCGGCAACCGGTGGATTCGCACAGACCCAGCAGCGCATCGAGCTTGGCGCCGGAGGTGCGCTTGTACTGGTCGCTGGCCTCCGACTCGCCGATCATGCGACGATGGTTCACCACGTCGGCCAGGCCATAGGCCATCCATGCGTCGGCGGGTGCGCCATCGCGGCCGGCGCGACCGGTTTCCTGGTAATAACCCTCGATGCTCTTGGGCAGGTCGAGGTGCGCGACGAAGCGCACATCGGGCTTGTCGATGCCCATGCCGAAGGCGATGGTGGCGGTCATGACGATGCCGTCTTCGCGGAGGAACCGCTCCTGGTGCCTCGCGCGCGTGGTCGCGTCCATGCCGGCATGGTAGGGCAGCGCGGCGATGCCCTCGGTGACGAGCCAAGCCGCAGTCTCTTCGACTTTCTTGCGCGACAGGCAATACACGATGCCGGCGTCACCCGCGTGCTCGGCCTTGAGGAACGACAGCAGCTGCCGGCGCGCCTCCGCCTTCTCGACGATGCGGTAGCGGATATTCGGCCGGTCGAAGCTGGAGATGAACACGCGCGCGCCGGTGAGGCCGAGGCGCTCGATGATCTCGGCGCGCGTCTGCGAATCGGCGGTGGCGGTGAGCGCGATGCGCGGCACGTCGGGGAAGCGCTCGTGCAGCATCGAGAGTTGTATGTACTCGGGCCGGAAATCGTGGCCCCATTGCGACACGCAATGCGCTTCGTCGATGGCGAAGAGCGCAATGCCCGGACCCGAAGCGATGGGCGTGTCGGCGTGGCTGCCGGCATCGATGTAGCCGTCATCGCCACCGCCGTAGCCACCGTGGCTGCCATCGCCGTCGTCATCGCCGTCGGCAGCCGCCTGCGGGCTGGCCTCGCGCTGCAGGCGCGCCAGCAGGTTGAGGAAGCGCCCGGTCATGAGCCGCTCGGGGGCGACGTAGAGGACGTCGATCTCGCCCTTGACCAACGCGCGCTCGGTGGCAGCCGCCTCTTGCGCGCCCTGCGTGGAGTTCAGGAACGCCGCGTTGACACCCGCCTCGCGCAACGCCGAGACCTGGTCCTGCATGAGCGCGATCAGCGGCGACACCACGATGCCGACGCCCGGGCGCAACAGCGCCGGGATCTGGTAGCACAGCGATTTGCCGCCGCCCGTGGGCATGAGCACGAGGCAGTCCCCGCCCGACGTCACGTGGCCGATGATCTCCGCCTGCGGCCCGCGAAAGGCGGGGTAGCCGAAGACGGATTTGAGGAGGGAGAGGGGGGTCTTGTTGGTGGCAGCCTCAGCGGCCAAGCTGGCACTCATGAGGAACGGTACCCAGCTTCGCGTTGATGGCGGATGCCCAGTATGGTGATGCGATCCCGGGCTTCATCGTGCCGGTAAAGTACAAGATACCCGCTTCGCCCACGTGAAATAACCAACTCGCGCATTCCTCCTTCACTCGGCCGTCCGATCAGGGGATGTTCTTTCAGGACATCGACGGCACGCGCCACCAGCTCAGTGGTTTTTCCTGCGGCCTCCGCATCGGCAACCAGAAGGAAATCCACCATCCTCTCAATGTCGGCTAAGGCACCGGGCGAGTAGGTAATGAGCACCACGTCGCCGGCTAGCGCTTGTATGAGCGCGGCTTGGGCACTTTGAGTCCGGATGCCTTGGCGATCATCCATGCATGCACGTCCTCCGATTTGTAGACGCGCCCCGTCCTTTCGACCTCAGCTTCGGAGGCCAGCGCCGCCTCTACAAAAGCGCGGCGCTTTTCCATCGCCGCGGCCTGCGTCTCCAGCGCTTCGACCATCCAGGCGTGGGCAGATTTTCCCGCTGCTTCGGCAAGCGGTGTAATCCGTTTCTTTAGTGTCTCAGGAAGCTTCAGGGTGGTGGTGGCTGCCATTGGTTACCTCATTTCGCATGCGAATGAATACGAGTGACACCAAAGTACCACCAGCGGGAAGGCGCGTCAAATCGACGTCGAAGATCTTGGCGATTCGCCGCTATTCTCGAAGTACCTGCGCGCCACAGCGCGCTATTGCACCAGCGGCGTAGCCACGGCGTCGAGGTCGACGCCCTCCACGCTGGCCTTGCCCGCCAGCAACATGAGGTACTGGCGCATCGCGGTCACGTAGGTCTGCCGGCGCAGCGCCAGTGCAACCGCATTGCGCACGGACTCGAAGGATTGCGCCTCGCCGGGCTGGCGCGCCTGCACTTCCACCACGTGCAGGCCGAAGCGGCTGTGCACGAGGCGCGGCAACACGCCCACCTCGGCATGCCCGAACACTTCGCGCGCGAATTCCGGCGCGCAATCGGCGGCCTCCACCCAGCCCAGGTCGCCGCCCTCGGCGCCACTGGGGCAGTTGGAGAGTTCGCGTGCGGACTTGCCGAAGGCGTCATCGTAGCCTGCGCCTGCGCCCGCTTGTCCATCATGGCAGCGCACGTCGAGCAGCGCGGCTTCGGCGCGCTTGCGCAGCTTGACGACGTCGACGCCCGGCGTGACGGCAAACAGGATGTGCCGCAGGTGAGCCCGCTCGCCGGTGTGATATTGCGCCGCGTGGGCGCTGTAATAGCGCAGGCACTCCGCCTCGGCGGGCTGCGGCACGTGCAACTGGCGCTCGAGCAGCGCTTCGATGGCGGTGGTGGCGGCTTCGCTGATGGCGCCGTCGGTCGAGGCCGTATCGGCGGCATCCAGCAGCCCCGCATGCTGCGCGGCCTGGCGCAGCAGTTCGGTGCAGGCGCGCTGGCGCAATTCCTCGGGCAGCAGCGCGTTGTCGTTGATGGCGATGCCATTGACGCGGGCGATGGGGTTGCGGGCGCTTTGGGGGGCGGCGTGCATGGCGGTCTCCATCATCGCGGGCTTCAGCGTGCCGGTCATGGCGCTAGACGCCGACTCCGGGACGCGGCGGCGCGCCGCTGCCCGCAGGCACGTTGAGGCGGCGCGCGCGCACCACCTGGTACGGGCGCACGAGGTAACCCACGGTGGCGAAGCCGCTCCAGATATGCACCATGCGCGTGAACGGGAAGACCAGGAAGATCGTCATGCCAAGGAACATGTGGGCGCGGAACACCCAGCCCGCCTCGGCCAGCATTTCCGCGGCGCCGGGACGGAAGGTCACGATGCGCTGCGCCCATTCGGCAAGCCTCAACATCATGCTGCCGTCGAGGTGCTGCGCGGAGTACGGGATGGTCACCAGCCCGAGCAGCAACTGCACCCAAAGCAGGAGAGCAATCAGGATATCGCCGGGATTGGAGGTGGCCCGGATGCGGTCATCCGACAGGCGCCGGTGGAGAAGAATGGAGAGGCCGATGAAGCCGAGCAACCCGGCCACGCCGCCCGAGACCATGGCGAGCACCTGCTTGGCGCCGGCGCCAAGGAAGGGCTCATAGACAAAGTGCGGCGTGAGCATGCCGAAGAAATGGCCGAAAAAGAGGAACAGCACGCCGATGTGAAAAAGGTTGCTGCCGAGGCGCAGTTGCCCGCGGCGCAGGAGCTCGGATGAGTCGCTCTTCCAGGTGTACTGGTCACGATCGAAGCGGAGCAAGCTGCCGATGAAGAACACCGACAGGCAGATATACGGATAAATCCCGAACAGCAGGTAGTCGAGCGGGTTCATGGTGCGACTCCCGTTGAAGTGACTGCGGGCGCGGCGGGCACGCCTGCACGCCGCACGATGCGATCGATGTTGATGGGTTGCGCGCCTGCGCCCGCCGTGGCCTGGCCCTTGGTGGAGCAGCCGTCGAAGGCCGGCGGCTCGGCCCAGGTGTCGTCGATGGCTTCTTCGGGCGCGAGCTTCACCGGGTGCACACGCTCGCCGGCCAGTTCCAGCACCGCGCCGAGAATGGCGGCGTAGTGCGAGCGCCGGTCGTTGAGCGCCGTGCAGATGGCATTGAGGATGTGCGCCATCTCGCCGAGGAAGGCGCGCGCCTCGGCGCGCGGCTGCGTGGACACGAACTCCAGCACCACCGGCAGGTAATCGGGGAGCTCGTCGGCGCCGAGATAGAGGCCGGCCTTCTCGTAGGTCTGGTGCAGGTCGATCATGGCCGGCCCGCGATCGCGCGAGTCGCCGTGCACATGCTCGAAGAGGTGCAGCGACGTGCGCCGGCCGCGATCGAACATCTCGACATAGGCGGCTTCCACCGCCAGGCCGTTGCCGCCTTGCAGCGAGGCAATGAGGGCGTCGAGTTCGGCGAGCCGGTCCGCCGACAGTGCGCGCTCGGCATGCAGCGCATCGCGCATGGCCGGGAGGTGCGCGCGCAGCGCCGCGTCCGGGTAGGCGAGCAGGCGCGCGAGGACGCGAAGCGTGTGGCGCGCGGGAACCGGGTTGTTGCGGTCGAACAATGCCATGTCAGTTCCTTCTCGTTTTATTCACGTTTATTTCACGTTGCCATCAGACCGCTGCCTTGATGGGAATGGTGCGGCGCTTGGCGCCGCCGAACAGGCTGGCTTCGCTGGCGCCGTCGGAACAACCATTGCCGAAGGTGAAGCCGCAGCCGCCGCGCACGTCGAAGGTGTTCTCGGCATATTCGCGGTGGGTGGAAGGGATGACGAAGCGGTCTTCGTAGTTGGCGATGGCCATGATGTGGTACATGTCCTCGACTTCGGCCTCGCTCATCTTCACCTGTTCGAGCACGGCATGGTTGGCGCGCCCGTCGACATGCTTGGCCCGCTGCCAGGCGCGCATGGCGAGCATGCGCTCGAGCGCGCGCACTACCGGCACGGTGTCGCCGGCCGTGAGCAGGTTGGCGAGGTACTTCACCGGGATGCGCAACTGGCTGACGTCCGGAATCTCGCCATTGGTTCCCACATGCCCGGCGTTAGCGGCAGCAGAGATGGGTGAGAGCGGCGGGACGTACCAGACCATGGGCAGGGTGCGGTACTCCGGGTGCAGCGGCAGCGCCACCTTCCATTCCACCGCCATCTTGTACACCGGGCTCTTGCGCGCGGATTCCATCCAGGCATCGGGCACGCCATCGATGCGCGCCTGCGCGATCACCGCCGGGTCGTTGGGGTCGAGGAAGATGTCGAGCTGTGCCTTGTAAAGATCGCGATCATGCTCAACCGAGGCTGCCTCGGCGATGCGGTCGGCGTCGTACAGCATGACGCCGAGGTAGCGAATGCGCCCGACGCAGGTCTCGGAGCACACCGTGGGCTGGCCCGCTTCGATGCGCGGGTAGCAAAAGGTGCATTTCTCGGCCTTGCCCGACTCCCAGTTGTAATAGATCTTCTTGTACGGGCAGCCCGACACGCACATGCGCCAGCCTCGGCACTTGTCCTGGTCGACGAGCACGATGCCATCTTCCTCGCGCTTGTAGATCGAGCCCGAGGGACAGCTCGCCACGCAGGACGGATTCAGGCAGTGCTCGCACAGGCGCGGCAGGTACATCATGAAGGTGTTCTCGAACTGGCCGTAGATCTCCTTCTGGATGTCCTCGAAGTTCTGGTCGGCCGAGCGCTTGGAGAATTCGCCGCCAAGGATCTCCTCCCAGTTCGGGCCCCATTCGATTTTTTCCATGCGCTTGCCGGTGATGAGGCTCCTCGGCCGGGCCGTCGGCGTGGCCTTCATTTCCGGAGCCGACTGCAGGTGGTCGTAGTCGAAGGTGAAGGGCTCGTAGTAATCGTCGATCTGCGGCAGGTTGGGATTGGCAAAGATGCGCATCAAGAGCTTCCACTTGGCGCCCTGGCGCGGCTCGATCTTGCCGTCCGCCTTGCGCACCCAGCCGCCGTTCCATTTCTCCTGGTTCTCCCATTCCTTGGGGTAGCCGATGCCGGGCTTGGTCTCGACGTTGTTGAACCAGGCGTACTCGACGCCTTTGCGGCTCGTCCATACGTTTTTGCAGGTGACGGAGCACGTGTGGCAGCCGATGCACTTGTCGAGATTCAGCACCATGCCGATTTGGGCGCGAACTTTCATGTTTGATCCCCTCAGGCGGAATGCGCGGTTGTCGCTGCGGCGGATTTCGCGGCTGCCGCTGGATCCGCTGGCGTATCCAGCCAGTCCACCTTGTCCATCTTGCGCACCACCACGAATTCGTCGCGGTTGGTGCCGATGGTGCCGTAGTAGTTGAAGCCGTAGCTCAACTGCGCATAGCCGCCGATCATGTGTGTGGGCTTCAACACGATGCGCGTCACCGAGTTGTGGATGCCGCCGCGCGCGCCGGTGATTTCGGAGCCGGGCGTGTTGATGATCTTTTCCTGCGCGTGGTACATCATCACCATGCCCGGGTTGACGCGCTGGCTCACCACCGCGCGCGCCGCGATCGCCCCGTTGATGTTGAACAGCTCGATCCAGTCGTTATCGACGATGCCGGCACGCTTGGCGTCGTCTTCGGAGAGCCACACGCAGGGCCCGCCGCGGGACAGCGTCAACATCAGCAGGTTGTCGGTGTAGGTGGAGTGGATGCCCCACTTCTGGTGCGGCGTGATGAAGTTGAGCAGGATCTCCGGGTTGCCGTTGGAGCGCACGCCGTGGATGCCGCCGGTGGTCTTCAGGTCCACCGGCGGGCGGTAGCTCACCAATCCTTCACCGAAGGCAATCATCCAGGGGTGGTCCTGGTAGAACTGCTGGCGGCCGGTGAGGGTGCGCCACGGGATGAACTCGTGCACATTGGTATAGCCGGCGTTGTAGGACACCTTCTCCGATTCGAGCCCGCTCCAGGTGGGCGATGAAATGATCTTGCGGGGCTGCGCCTGGATGTCGCGGAAGCGGATCTTCTCGTCCTCGCGATGAATGGCCAGGTGCGTGTGGTCGCGCCCGGTCTGCTTGCCCAGGGCCTGCCACGCCTTCACCGCCACGTGGCCGTTGGTTTCGGGGGCGAGCATGAGCACCGTTTCGGCCGCGTCGATGTCGGAGTCGATCTTCGGCATGCCGCGTGTGGCCCCATCCGCCAGCACCAGGCCGTTGAGTTCGCCCAGTGCGCGGACCTCGTCCTGCGTATTCCAGGCGATGCCCTTGCCGCCGTTGCCGACCTTGCCCATGAGGGGGCCCAGCGCCGTGAAGCGCTTGTACACGTTGGGGTAGTCGCGCTCGACCACCGCCATCTGCGGGGCGGTCTTGCCGGGAATGAGCTCGGTATCGCCGCGCTTCCAATCCTTGACCTCGAAGGGCTGCGCCAGTTCGCCGGGGGTGTCGTGCATCAGCGGGGTGAGCACCAGTTCGCGCTCGACACCGAGGTGACCACGGCACACTTCGCTGAATTTCTGCGCGAAGCCCTTGTAGATGTCCCAGTCGCTCTTGGACTGCCAGGCCGGGTCCACGGCGGTGGACAGCGGGTGGATGAAGGGGTGCATGTCGCTGGTGTTGAGGTCGTTCTTCTCGTACCAGGTGGCGGTAGGCAGCACGATGTCCGAATAGAGGCAGGTGGTGCTCATGCGAAAGTCGAGCGTGACGAGAAGGTCGAGCTTTCCTTCGGGCGCCTTGTCGTGCCAGACGACCTCCTCGGGTTTTGCATCATCCACGCCAAGGTCCTTGCCCTGCACTCCGTGGCTGGTGCCCAGCAGGTGCTTGAGGAAGTACTCGTGGCCCTTGCCGCTGGACCCGAGCAGGTTGGAGCGCCACACGAAGAGGTTGCGCGGCCAGTTGGACGGGTGGTCGGGGTCGGTGCAGCTCATCTTCAGGCTGCCGTCCTTGAGCGCGCGCACGGCGTAGTCCTTGGGGTCGAGGCCGGCGGCCTCGGCGTCGCGCACCACCTGCATGGGGTTGGTCTGCAATTGCGGCGCGGAGGGCAACCAGCCCATGCGCTCGGCGCGCACGTTGTAGTCGATCATGCTGCCGCCGAATTTCGCGCGGTCGGCCAGCGGCGACAGGATTTCACTCACCCCGAGTTTCTCGTAGCGCCACTGGTCGGTGTGGGCGTAGAAGAAGCTGGTGGAGTTCATCTGGCGCGGCGGGCGGATCCAGTCGAGCGCAAAGGCGAGCGGCAACCAGCCGGTCTGCGGGCGCAGCTTTTCCTGGCCGACATAATGCGCCCAGCCGCCACCCGACTGACCGATGCAGCCGCACAGCATCAGCATGTTGATGATGCCGCGGTAGTTCATGTCGGAGTGGTACCAGTGGTTCATCGCGGCGCCGATGATGACCATGGACTTGCCATGCGTCTTGTTGGCGTTGGAGCCGAACTCGCGCGCCACGCTGATGACCTGGTCGCGCGGCACGCCGGTGATCTTTTCCTGCCAGGCCGGGGTGTATGGTCTGTCTTCGTCGTCGTAGCTCGCATTTTCGTTGCGGGCGGCCTCCTCCCCGGGCAGGCCGCGCGCCACGCCGTAGTTGGCCGCCAGCAGGTCGAACACCGTGGCCACCGCCACCTCGCGCTTCTCGCCTTCCTTGCCCAGCAGGATGCGCTGGATCGGCACGGTGCGCACCGAGACGTCGTTGCCGGGACTGTTCTGGAAATGCGCGGTCTGGATTCCGCCGAAGTACGGGAAGCCCACCTTGACGGTGACCGGGTCCTGCCCGTTGAACTGGCTGGCTTCCAGCGCTGAGAGTTGCAGCTTCACTTCGCTGCCGTGTCGCGCTTCCTTCGACTCGAGGTTCCACTGCCCCTGGTCGGCACGGCCATCCGGGCCCCAGCGAAAACCGATGGCGCCGTTGGGCAACACGACCTTGCCACCGACTGCGCAGGCAACGGTCTTCCATTCCGGGTTGTTGACCTGGCCGAGATTGCCGTTGAAGTCGGAGGCGCGCACGTAACGATCCGGCACCATGATGGTCTCGCCGGTCGCGGTGACATGCTCTTTCAGCATCACCAGCATCGGCAGGTCGGTGTAGCGGCGCGCGTAGTCGTCGAAGTAGGCGCTGCGCTCCTTGAAATAGAACTCGGTGAGGATGACATGGCCCATGGCCATGGCCAGCGCGGCGTCGGTGCCCTGCTTGGGGTGCAGCCACAGGTCGGCAAGCTTCGAGACCTCGGCGTAGTCGGGGGTGACGGCGACGGTCTTGGCGCCCTTGTAGCGCACCTCGGTGAAAAAATGCGCGTCCGGGGTGCGCGTCTGCGGCACGTTCGAGCCCCAGGCGATGATGTAGGTGCTGTTGTACCAGTCGGCCGATTCGGGCACGTCGGTCTGCTCGCCCCAGGTCTGCGGACTTGCGGGCGGCAGGTCGCAGTACCAGTCGTAGAAGCTCATGCACACGCCGCCGATGAGGCTGAGATAGCGGCTGCCCGCAGCGTAGCTGACCATGGACATGGCGGGAATCGGCGAGAAGCCGATGACGCGGTCCGGGCCGTGGCGCTTGATGGTGTGCACGTTGGCCGCAGTGATGATTTCGTTCACCTCGTCCCAGGACGAGCGCACGAAGCCGCCCAGGCCGCGCACCGCCTGGTAATCGCGACGCTTGGCCTCCGAATCGACGATGGCGGCCCAGGCTTCGACGGGAGCGAGCGACAGGCGCGCCTCGCGCCAGTGCTTGAGCAGGCGCCCGCGCACCATGGGGTACTTCACGCGGTTGGCGCTGTACAGGTACCAGCTGTAGCTCGCGCCGCGCGAGCAGCCGCGCGGCTCGTGGTTGGGCATGTCCCAGCGCGTGCGCGGGTAGTCGGTCTGCTGCGTCTCCCAGGTGACGATGCCGCCCTTGACATAGATCTTCCAGGAGCAGGAGCCGGTGCAGTTCACGCCATGCGTGGAGCGCACGATCTTGTCGTGTGCCCAGCGGTTGCGGTAGGCGTCCTCCCAGGTGCGGTCCTCGCCGGTGGCCACTCCGTGGCCGTCGGCGAATGCCTCGCGCGGTTGCGAGAAGTAGGAGAGGCGATCGAGGAAATGGCTCATGAGATGCTCCGGATGCTTTGGGGAGTGTGGTGCAGTTGCGTAGGTTGCATCTGTTGCGTAGGCGCCTGGGTGCGGATCACGGGTTTTTCACGTAGGCGTTGGCGCGCAGGTAGAACCACCAGTTGAGGACCAGGCACAGCGCGTAGAAGATGGCGAAGCCGTACATGGCGTATTGCGGCGTGCCGGCGGTGATCTGGTTGCCGATCACGATCGGTGCGACGAAGGCGCCGTAGGCGGCCACCGCCGACGTCCACCCCAGCACCGGGCCGGCCTGGATGCGATCGAAGATCACGCCGATGGTGCGAAAGGTCGAGCCGTTGCCGACGCCGCTGGCGAAGAACAGCAGCATGAACAGGCCGAGGAAGGCGGGAAAGTACTCTTCCGGCGTGGCCGAGCCGTAGGCCTGCATCATCACGTAGCCCACCGCCACCGAGGCGAACACCATTACCGCCGAGATGATCTGGGTGACGATGGAGCCGCCGACCTTGTCTGATATCCAGCCGCCGACCGGGCGCACCGCCGCGCCGATGAAGGGGCCGATCCAGGCGTAGGCCAGCACGCTGGGCGCGTTCGGATTGTTCAGCGTATGCCGCATGACCCCGCTGGCTTCGGGCACGTGGCTGATGCCGAAGATCACCTTCATCGACAACGGCAACGCCATGGAGAAGCCGATGAACGAACCGAAGGTGACGATGTAGAGCGCCGTCATCGACCAGGTGTGCTTGTTGTTGAATATCTGGAACTGCTTGGCGACGTTTTCCTTCATCACGCCGAAGGCCGCGAGTTTCATGACCAGGAGCGCGCTGACGATGTCCAGCGGTATGGCCACCCACATGCTGATCAGGCCCAGGCCGGTGGGCTTGGGCAGGTACAGGTACAGGCCGAGAATCGAGGGGATGAAGGCCAGCGTGTAGAGGTAGGTGATCTTGGCGAACGCGACGACGGGATGCCCGGTCTCACCCGACACCGCTTTGAGGTTGTTCATGCCCCACCAGCACAGGATGGACAGCGGCACCAGCGACAACAGCCAGGCAAAGCCCGCGTTCTGGATCCAGGTCTGGGTGCCGGCCGGGATCTTTCCGAAGATCCAGCCGCTGTCCTTCATCAGCGTCATCGATTCGCCGCCGAAGCTGCCGAAGATCCCCACCGTCATCACCAGCGGGATCACGATCTGCATGGTGGTCACGCCGAAGTTTCCCAAACCGGCGTTGAGCCCGAGGGCCGTGCCCTGCAGGCGCTTGGGGAAGAAGGTGCTGATGTTCGACATGGAACTGGCGAAGTTGCCTCCACCCACGCCGCACCACAGCGCCATCAGCTGGAACGCCCACAGCGGCCAGTCCTTGTGCTGCAGCACGATGCCGGTGCCCAGCGCCGGGGCCAGCAACATCGCAGTGGTGAGGAAGATGGTGTTGCGCCCGCCCGCGATGCGAATGAGGAAGGACGCCGGGATGCGCATGGTGGCGCCGGATATGCCGGCAATCGCCGTGAGCGTGAACAATTCCGCCTGGGTGAAGGGGAAGCCCAGGTTGAGCATCTGCACGGTGATGATGCCCCACATGCCCCAGACGGCGAACCCGCACAGCAGCGCCGGCACCGAGATGATCAGGTTGCGATAGGCGATGCGCTTGCCGGTGGATGCCCAGAAAGCGTCTTCTTCGGGGCGCCAGTCGGCGACGTCGCCGCTGCGGATAGTGACGGCCGGGGTTTGCTTGTCGTTGTTCATGATGGCCCTCGTGAGTGCGGATGTCAGGCGGTCGGCTTGTCGCGCAGAGTGAAGTCGGTGGAATGGCGGCCCATGACCTCAGCGTGGCGCACTTCGGTGAAGTACATCCAGATGAGCGACATCCACACCACGCCGTACATGAACATGAAGGCGCTGGAACGAATGCCGGTGAAGTCGACCAGCACGCCGAACACGATCGGCAGCACGAACCCGCCCATGCCGCCGGCCAGGCCCACCACGCCGGAGATAACGCCGATGTTCTCCGGGTAGTCATCGGAGATGTACTTGAACACGGAGGCCTTGCCGAAGGCCCAGGCGATGCCGAGCACGAACATCAGTGCAGTGAAAGACCAGACATTGAGGCCGATATGGAAGGTGCTCGGGCCGTTCACGGTCATGATGGTGAAGTCGGTCTGCGGATAGCTCAGGATGAACAGGCAGATCCAGCTCACCCACATCACCCACCAGGTGACCGCGTGGGCGCCGTACTTGTCGGAGAGCCAGCCGCCCACCGCGCGCAGCACGCCGCCCGGCAAGGAAAAGCAGGCCGCCAGCAGGGCGGCGGCGCGGATGTCCATGCCGTACTCGCCGACGTAGTACTGCACCATCCACAGGCTGAGCGCAACGTAGCCGCCGAAGACAATGGAGTAGTACTGGCACAGCTTCCAGACCTTGGGGTCCTTGAGCACCACCAGTTGCTCTTTCCAGGTGATGCGCGAATCGACCAGGTGCACCGGGTCGGAGTAGCTGAAGAACCAGAAGAGGAGTGCCGCACCCAGCATGATGGCCGCGTACACCTGTGGCACCAGCGCCCAGCCGAAGGCCACCACGATGGCCGGCGCAATGAACTTGTTCACCGCCGCACCCGAGTTGCCGGCGCCGTACACGCCCATGGCAAAGCCCTGGCGGCCCTTGGAGAACCAGCGCGCCACATAGGGTGTGCCCACCGAGAAGGAGCCGCCCGCCACGCCGACAAAGAGCCCGAGCACGAGGAAATGCCAGTACTGGGTGGCATAGCCGATCAGCCAGATCGGCACCACG
>CAXNGL010000025.1:0-17994 GCA_964201515.1 Burkholderiales bacterium | reverse complement strand
GGTGTCGCTCCACTTGAACTCCCACAGTCCCTTGGGTGTTTCCGGGTCGGTGATGTCGAGGGCGTAGTAGCCCTTGCCGCCGCCGTTGAGCCCCGCCATCAGCATGGTCTTCCAGGCGCTCGCGCTGGTGTCGTAGAAATCACCCACCGCGGGCGTGCCATCCACCGAGTAGGCGTGGTTGTTCTTGTAGTTGTCGTCGGCCAGCTTGTACAGGTTGGGCAGCACCATGCTCGGCACAAAGGCCCAGCGCTCCTTGCCGCCTAGCGGGTCGGTGGTGGATGAGCCGGCATAGAAGGCGTGCAGCATGCCGTCATTGGCCGCCACGTACACCATCGGCAGGCGGGTGTAAGCCGTACCGCTGGTCTTGAACGGGGCGGCGCCATCGAGGTAGCCGGCGTCGCTGTAACTGGCGAAGGGCGCCTTCACGTACACCGGCTGCGCATTGACGATGTCGCCGAGGATATTGGCCCGGGTGCGGTACAGCTTTTGATCGTTGTTGGTGACGTAGCCCTCGTAGTTGCGCTGCCCGCGCACGAAGTTGAGCAGCTTGTCGCCGGCTGCGGCGCTGACCTGGTTTGCGGTCGCGGGCGTGCCGCTGCCGTTGGTCATGGTGGCCTTCTGGCTGAGGGCGTTGACCTGCGTAGCCCCGAAGTAGGCCTGTTCGGCGGCATTCATTCCCGTGTCCGTGATGCCGTTCGTGTTGACCATGCTCACGGTGTCGTCGCAGGCCTTGCTGTTCCAGGTCATGTTGACGCGGTTGTTGGTGGCGCCGGCGCGGAACAGGTAGATGCTGCGGTTGTCACACAGGTTGCCGGCCTTGGCATCCAGCGCCGCCTGCGCCGACCAGATCACGGCGGTCTTCACCTCGCCGGTGGTGAGGTCGATCTCGTGCGCCTCCAGTTCGCCGGTCCAGTCCACGGTCTTGTATTTGGCGGTGTAGGCGAAGTTGTCGCCCGCCACCGGTTCCAGGTTGGAGGTCGCCGCCGCCGCCGCCGAGGCGATGCGGGCATTGATGCCGGCCAGCGCCGAAGTAAGGCTGGTCACCACCAGGTCCGGATTGGAGGCACTGAAGAACTGCCCGCGCCCGTTGACCGCCGCATGCCACAGGTCGTCCAGCGTGGTCGGGTTGTTCGCCGTGGGCGTCGGCCACAACACCGTGCCGTCGCGGATGGAGACGAAATCACCGGTGCCCGCGGTCTTGTAGTCGGTGCGGAAATCGAGCGTGCCGGCCAGTCCCATCCCGAGGGTAAAGGTGGTCATGTGCTGCCAGGCGGCCTTGTCGTCCTCGACACCGGCGCCCCCGGCCGGGACATTGTCGGCCATGGACGGGCGCAGGTCGGTGTTGTAGTAGTACTGCGCCACGTCGGCCAGGGTGTTCGAGGTGCCACCCGAACTGGTGGTGGTGGTGCAGGGCCAGGAGGTACAGCCCGCCGACGGGGCCGGCAACTCGGAGGGCAGCGGGATGCCATCGGCCGGCGGGGTCGGCATGGCGACTATCGCGGGCGCGGCGCCCGGGGTCGCCGGCGTCTGCAGGCCGGTGCCGCCGCCGTAGCACACACCGTTCCAGTTCTGCGCCGTGCCGGCGGTGGGCGCGACGCTGGTGACGATGCCGGAAGACAGGTTGGTGCTGGTCGAAGACGTCGTCGTCGAGTACTGGATGACCTTGCCGGCCTGGCCGGTCTGGCAGGTGGTATTGAGGCCGCCGGTGTTGCTGGTAGCGCACGAAGTGACGTTGTAGAAGCCCGAGTCGAGCACCTGGCAGGTGCGGGTCGGCCCACCGACGGGATCGGAGGCCGTGCAGGTGTTGTTCACCCAACCGGTGTCGGAGGTGGCCTGGCAGGTGGTGGTCAGGCCGCCGACGACGGATGGCGTGCACGCCGCTGAATTGCTGAAGCCGCTGTCGGTGGTGTTGCAGGTGAGGGTGAGTCCGGCGACCGGGCCACTATTCGGCGTGCAGGATGCCGCAGTGACGAAGCCGGTGTCGGTGGTCTGGCAGGTGACAGTCAGGCCGGCAATCGGGCCGCCGTTGGCTGTGCAGGAACTGGCATTGACAAAGCCGGAGTCGGTGGTCTGGCAGGTGATCTGGGTGCCGGATGCGGAGAAACTGCCGGCGGGCGTGGTCGCGGTGCAGGTTGACGCATTCACCATGCCGGTATCCGTGACCTGGCAGGTGAAGCGTTGCCCCGAGCTGTCGAAGGTCGGCGCTGTTGTGGTACAGGTGCTGGAAGCAAAATCGGCGAACGGGCTGCTGACGATGGTCTGGCAGCTGATGCGCTGCCCGGACGCATTGTAGCTGGGCGTGTTGGGCGTGCAGGAGGCGGCCGCCAGAGTGGTAAAGGTGTCCAATACCGTGTTGCAGGCGATGATGCGCCGGCCCGACGCGTTGTAGGCGACAGAGGTCGTGCAAGAGGTTGCGGCAAGGTTCAGCAGGCCGGTGGTGGTGGTGCCGCAGGTGATTCGCGCGCCTGCCCCGTTGAACACCCCGCCGGTACTGGTGCAGGAGGTGGCCGCCAGGTTGACGAACCCGGTGTCCGACACCGGGCAGGCCGTTGTATTGGTGGATACGTTGGCCGGCGCAACCACGATGCCGATGGTGCAGGAAGCCACGTTCGAGGTCACGTTGGACGAGATGCTGCCGCCGGCAAAGCTGTTGGTGGTGGTTGTCATCTGTGTGAGGCCGCCGGTCGAGACGGAGGATGTGATGGTGGGCGAGCCCGACGATGCCATCATGGTGATGTAGGCGCCGTTGCTGCTGCATCCGCTGATCGGACTGTTGGTGCCGGCGCAGGTGGCCACGCTGATCACGGTGAATCCGCCGGTCAGCGAAATAGACGCTGCGATGGCCAGGCTGCGGCCCTGGCGCGAGGTCGACACGTTCGAGGTGACCGGCGCGAACAGGCGGTTGGTTCCGCCGATGGACAGGGTGTTGATGGTGCTGGGCGCGAGAACATTCGAGGTGCTGGCGATGATCACCAGGTTCGAGGTGGCGCTGGTGGTGGTCGTGCGCGTCGCCTGCCGCTGTTCCGTGCGCCGCGTCAACTGCTCGGTGTTGGCTTGCAACTGGTCGATCTTGCGCTGCAACTGCTCGGTCTGGCGCTGCCGCTGCTGGTTGCGCTGCTGCACCTGCTGGTTGCGCTGCTGGATCTGCTGGTTGCGCTGCTGCACCTGCTGGGTGCGCTTCTGGTGCTGCACATCGCGGCGCTGCGTCTGCTGCTGGCGCATCTTGATGGCGGAGTTGCAGGTGACGTTGGCATTGTAGGTGTTCGACTTGTTGGTCACGGTGCTGATGGTGGCTTTGCCGTCCCACATCGGCCGCGGCGCTACACTGATGTCGCCGTCGGTGTTGCCGACCGAGGACGTGCCATCCAGCTGCACGCCATCGTCGCCGTTCCAGTAGCCGTCCGTGGTCAGGATGGTGAAATTCTGCTGGCAGGAGTACTGAACCGGGTCTCCCGTCATGCCGTTGTTGATGCCGTCAGTCTTGCCCGCGTAATGCCGCCCGACGCGGGCAAGCGCTTCGCGCAACGGCGTGGCATCGTGCGTGGACTGCGAGAACAACCGGGTGAACCACAGGTTGCGCTGGGTGGAGTTGAAATCGGCGATTGGCGTGTACTGCGTCGAGCTCACCGGGTTGCCCGGCTCGATGGTGATGAAGCCGACGCGGTAGCTGTCGGTGAGCTGGTTGAAGGCGCGGCTGGCGGTGCCTTTCATCAACATGAGGCGGTCGCGGTAGTACTGGTACCAGTTGGCGAAATTGACGCGCTCGTCGGTGGCGCCGGGCCCGGAGGTCGCCGTCACCTGGATCTTCTGCCAGTTGCCGCCGCCGGAGGCGGCGATGTTGGTGTTGTAGGTGCCGGTCGAATTGGGGTCGCTGTTGATGCAGGCGCCGGTGGAGGGCTCCAGGGTCTGCGTGCCGGTATAGGTGTAGTAGTAGGCCGCCTGCGCGGTGTTCGTGCTGAAGGCCGTGAAACTGGTGGACAGGTTGATCGCCCCGGAGCTCGGGCCGGTGGGGTAGTTGGAATAACCGTTGCTGTAGGCGGCGGTGAAGCTGGCGGTGGTGAAGTTGCTGCCGTCCGCCTTCTTGGGCTCGGTGTAGGTGGTCGCGGGGTTGTAGTAGATGGTGTTGCACAGGTGGTTCTTGTAGCCGATGCTGCTACGGTAACTGCCCATCGAGTCGGGCATGTCCAGCCATGACATGGAGCCCGAGGCGTCCATGAGGAACATGATGTTGGGCTTGACCTGCGCCGAGGTGGCGCTGGCCAGCGGCGTGCTGGAGAGGTCGGTCTGCCCGGTCCAGGCCGCCGGTGCGACAAAGACCAGCGAAAGGGCGACCGCGCGCGCCAACGCGCGGCCCCGGCTGGCTGAACTCGCGTTCGGTTTCATGGTGCTGCTCCTTGTTGCCGTCGGAATGTCGCGGGTTGCGCGGGGTTCCGGATGGGCGGATTGCTGCTGGGCGGATTGCTGCTGGGGATGGTTGTTCATGGTGGCTGGCCTGCTGCGGTTAGTACATGATCGACTGGACGTAGCTGACGGTATTGCGCGGGCCGGCAGCGCGCGCGGTGACGCGGAAATAAGGCGCGGTGGTGTTGGTCAGCGGCAGCACGCCGTAGGAGCCGCCGCCCTTCGAGCCGCCGGCGGCGGCCGAGCCCACGGTCACGCAGGTCTGGGTTGGCGCGTTGACAGAGCCGGTGACGCCGCACAGCCGGTGGATGATGTAGCGCACCTCGTTGCCGGTGCCGTCATCGGCGGTGACGCGCGTCGAGTTGGCATCCGTCCAGGTGTGCGTTGTCGGGTTGAAGGACAGCGCCCAGGTGGATACGTAGCCCGGGGACTGATCCGACTGCAGCGTTGCGGAACCGGAGGCGACCAGGTAGGCGCGCGCCGATTCGAGGCCCAGGTCGGCCACCGTGGTGGCGTTTTCCTTGAAGGCGAGGTTGCCGGCGACGATGACGCCGGAGCCGATCTGGCGGAACATGGCGATGCCCGCCAGGGTCATGGCCACCAGCACGATGAGGGCGATGAACAGCACCACGCCATGCTGGCCGTGTCGCGCCGGCCCGGCGGCAAGGCGTGATGCGGCGGCGGCACGGTGCGGCTTCATGGCGCAGTCCCCCAGATGACGTTGCGCAACGGGATCACCCTTTCATAGACGCGATAGCGGTAATGCCGCCAGTCGTTGGCATCGCCGGGCGTGCTGTCGGCGGTGCCGTCGAGGTTGGTCATGGTGAAGGCGCCACCGGCCCAGGCGGGGTTGCTGGCGCTCGGCGTCACGGCAATTTTTTCGTATTGCTGGCTGCGCGCCAACAGGCCAAGGCGGATGGCGCGCACCTTGGTCCAGTCGGTGGGCGTGGTGGCGGTCCATTCGGTGCTGGCGATCTGGTTGTTGCTGTCGGCATCCAAGCCGTACTGCGCCTGCAGGTTGACGATGCCATCGGCGATTTCGTTCCAGGTGGCCGAGTCGTGCATCCCATCGCTCCACGCCAGCGCATTGTTGGTGCGGATGGACCAGGTGTTCCAGCGCGGCATGGACTGCGTCGAGCCAGCAGTCAGGTTGCCGGGCCCGAGGTTCTGCAGGTTGCCCGAAGAGAAAGTGGTGCCGGTGCCGGCCGGGTCGTTGTAGCGCGAGCTCACCGACTGCGACAGGTAGTTGCTGTAGGTGCCGACCACATGATCGAAGGTCAGCGCGTTGGCGTTGGTGTTGTCGGTGATCTCGACCATGTGGCAGGTGGCGGTGGTGCCGGTGCCGCTGGAGACGATGACGAGGTCGCCCTTGTTGAAGCCCGAGCGCACCGAGGCCTGCTTGCTGGTGGCGGTGGAGGTGGTGAAGGTCTGGTTGGCCACGTAGCTGTTGGAGGTGCCGTACAGCACGCGGATGCTGTCGGAGGCGCCGGAGGCGCCATCGACGATTTCCACCGGATACAGGCGGAAGGTGAAGGCCGGGGTGCCGCGCGCCGAATCGTAGGCATTCACCAGGCAGCCCATGTTGGTGGCCATGCCAAAGCCGTAGCCGGCCTGCTTGATGTCGCGGTCGAGGTTGTAGATGGCGATGGCGCCGGTGACCTGCGCATCGCTGCCCGAGGAGGTGGTGCGCTTGCGCTCCTCCCAGATCGACAGCACCTGGAAGATCACCACGATGCCGATGAGCGCGATGGCCACAGCCACCATGATCTCAACCAGGCTGAATCCCACCAAGCTACGCGGCATACTTCCAGGAAATGACAACATCTTCTGTCCGCTCATGCGCGGCAGGGACGCAGTGGCGGTGCGGGGACGGGGCCTGCGGGGATGGGCGGTGTTCATATCAGTTCACGAAGCTGACCACGGTGTGGCGGCTGGCCGCCGCCGCGCGCGGCGGCAGCCAGCACACGGTGATGGTGACGCGGTTGAAGCCGGTGGCCGAGGTGTCAACCAGGATCTGCTGCATGGCGGTGGTGGCGCCGGGCAAGCCGCTGCCGGCGGCGCGCACCTCGGTTACCCAGGCGGTGACCAGCGCGTCTGCCGAGGCCGTGCCGGTAAATGCGCAGTTGCTGCCGCCGGAGTTGTGGGCGAAGAGGTTCAACGAGGTCTGCAGGTTGGTGGTGGAGGAACGATCCACGTTGAGCGCGATGTTGTTGCTCATCTTCTCGGCGATATTGGCGGCTTCGATGCGATAGCGTGCATCGGATTGCGCCGAGATGGCCGCGGCCTGCATCCCGATCAGCGCCAGGATGCCGAGCGAAAAGATCAGGATGCCGAGCAGGGCTTCTATGAGGAAGACGCCCTGCTGCCGGCGCAAGTGCTGCAGGAAGCCGCCCTGCTGCCGGCGCAAGTGCTGCAGGAAGCCGCCATGCTGCCGGCGGGCGGGGTTTGCGTTCGGGCGCCTGCGCTGGGCGATCAGCATTTGCGGGTATCTCCCGTGGCGGTGACCGCCGGGTCGCACATGCGCGCCTGGCCGCCCACCGACACCACCACGCTCAGGCAACGCATCTCGCCGGCGGGGGCGCAGGCGCCCCCCACCGGGTTGGTAAAGGCGAATGTGGCGGCTGACGCAAGGTTGGTGGCGCCAAAGCCGTTGAAAGTGATGGAGGACACCGTGGCGGCAATGCTCACCGACGGGGTTGAAGTCTGGCCCGAACCCTCGGCCATGGATTTGCCTTCGACAAAGCTGTAGATCATGGTGGTCGGGTCCTGCACGCGGATGATCCAGTTGCGTCCCGAAGTGCTCAGGTTGGTGGTCTGGGTGCTTGAGCTGCTGCCCGAGTCGTCGGTGAGGATGAATTGCACCGAAGCGTTGCGCTTGACCGCTTCACCGCGCGCCGCCTGCACCCCGGCCTGGAAAACTTCGGCCGCCGAGCGCAGTTTGGCGTTGGCCAGGTAGGTGGTGAAGGCCGGCAGGCCGATGGCCATCAGCATGGCGAAGATGGCCAGCCCGATCATGAGTTCGATCAGTGAAAAACCGCACAACCGTGCACGCGGCGCAGGCCGCTTGCACCGCCCGGCAGTCTGCGGCGCACGGCGCAACAGCACTGCTGCCGTGGCTGCGTGGTGTATCAGCACGAGCCGTCATTGCGAATGACCCAGCAGGTGTTGCCCGACCCGGTCCACCCCGATGGCAGCGAGGTGGTGGTGCGGGTGTTGGCCTGGTCCACGGTGTAGACAAAGCCCAGCACGCCGCTGATGCCGGTGGCGGTGATCAGGTAGGCGGTAGTGCTTTGCCCCGAGCAGGCGAAGGTCCAGTTGGCGGTGTTGGTGAGCGGCGGGGCGACGGTGCCGGTAACGCAGGTGCCCGCGTAGGTGCGGTTGTCCTGGAAGAACTGCTCCATCTTGACGCGCGCCTCCGACAGCGCGGAGACCGCTTCGGTGATTCTGCCGCGCCGGATGTAGTCCTGGTACGAGGGGATGGCAATGGCCGCGAGGATGGCCGCGATGACCACCACGATCATGAGTTCGATCAGGGTGAAGCCGCGCTGTGCGCGGGGTGTTGCTTTCGACTCGGTGTTCAATGTCTTCTCCTCAGGTGAGGGAATGATAGGCAAGTGCGCCGTACTCTCACGCAATTGCCGACGAATGGGCGATTTTGCGCGACGGACGGGCCGCAAGCGCCCGAAAGCGTGAGGAATGCACACTTTTCCGCTGCGGCGCATGTCGCTGGTGCGCGGCTCTCCCGCGGCGCGCGCCGGGCCTGCGCCGGCCGGGCAGTGCCCCCGGTGCATGGATTGCTGTGAGTGACGCGGCCGCCGGCACAGCGCCCCGGACGGCAAGCGCCGATGCGGGGCCGGCGCTCGCGCCCGGAGGGCGATTAGACAGAGCCTAGTCTGCCGGGTAAAATGTGAATATGAATCAATACCCTGCGGGTTCAAGTTCAACGGGAACCGAGGCGCCGCACGACAATGTGGCGGAGCGCCTGCGAGCTCGCGACATCTCGCCGACGCACCAGCGCATCGAGATTGCCCGCGTGCTGTTCGAGCGCAATGAGCATGTGACGGCCGACCAGATCCTGGCCATCGTCAATGCGCGCTTCGCCGAGGCCGCCAAGGCCACGGTGTACAACACGCTCAAGCTCTTCGTCGAGAAGAACCTCATCCGCGAATTGATCATCGACCCGTCGCGCGTGGTGTACGACCCGAACACCACGCCGCATCATCATTTCTACGATGCCGTGAGCGGCGCGCTGACCGACATTCCCGCCGACGACGTGCGCGTGATGGGCCTGCCGCCCCTGCCGCCGGGCATGGTGGCCGATGCCGTCGAGATCATCGTGCGCACGCGGCCGCAGCAGGCGCCTGTGGCAGCGGATGGCGCAAACTCACCCTAGTCGATTGGCAATGGATTGCCCGGGCGCCAAACCGGAGCACGCACATGGCCCGCCGTCAAAACGCCGGCGCACCCTTTGGATTCAGTCGTGTGTCCAGGGCCGGCTGCGGCGAAATCCCCGCAACATCGCCTGCTATAATTCGCCCCCTGCGCAATGCAGGCCGGGTTAGCTCAGTTGGTAGAGCAGCGCATTCGTAATGCGAAGGTCGGGGGTTCGACTCCTCTACCCGGCACCAACAACCAATCATTTAGCCGAGGTTCGGAAACCACCTGCGGCTTTTGTGCCGCAGTTGTGCCATCACCCACCAAGACAGCCAGGGCTGCCGCACGGCTGTTCACAAGGTGCCGCAGCCTCGACTCGACGGCGACCCCCCTTCCCTCTGCGTGCTACCATTGTGCTTACATTATGAGCGTGGAGCATGATCATGGAAGTGGCAATCCGCAAGATGGGCAACTCGCAGGGTGTGCTGATCCCGAAACCAATCCTGGCCCAGCTGGGACTGGAGGGCACGGCCGATCTGCAAGTGCGTGACGGCGTGATCGAGATTCGTGCAGTCCGTCTCAATCCGCGAGAGGGCTGGGCCGACGACGCGCGCAGGATTGCCGGACAGCGCGATGACGCGCTGGTCTGGCCGGGGTTCGCCAACGACGGCGACAACGATCTGGTCTGGTGATGAAGGCAGGCGACATCTGGCTGGCCCAACTCGACCCGACGGTTGGCAGCGAGATCCAGAAGACACGGCCTTGTGTCGTGATTTCGCCCGACGACATGAACGCGCACTTGCGCACCGTCATCGTGGCGCCGATGACCACGGGATCGCGGCCAGCGCGCTTCCGCATCGCGCTCACCTTCCAAGGCAAGCAAGGCCTGATATTGCTGGACCAGGTTCGAACCCTCGACCGTGCGCGCCTGGTCAAGCGATTGGGTGCCCTGCGGCCGGTCACGCTCGGTGCAACGCTGCAAACCCTGCAGGCCATGTTCGCGCCGTGACCCGTCGTGGGGATGTCTTGCTTGATGGCGGCTGTGGCGCCCACCTGGGCTCACCGATCCCGCGGCATCCAGCCGCCCAACGGCCTGCTCACCATTGGTGCGCTGTACTCTGCGCCGCCAGCAACTGTGTAAGCGTATCGAGTTCAGGTTTATTGAGATCGAAAACGATCCAGTAATTCATTCCGCCCCGACTGAAATGTTCCAGATTAAATCCGCGGCGAATCTGGGCGGTCACCCCTCGGTCGGTTGCGGCCGTCGAGACATGGACGTCAATCACATGCTGACGTAGCCGATACACCATTGCGGCGACAGCCTGTCCATCCAGATAATCGATAATTGTCGAGCGAACAAAACCGGCGGATAATCCACAACAACTGACGGAGAACCCGTAATGAACAGCCCGAACGAGAAGGCCCTTCTGGAGAAGCTGAAGTCCCTGCCGCCCGAACGTGTAGCAGAGGTGGAGGACTTCGTGGACTTCCTGCGCACGCGCGGCGACGCGCAGCTGGTCACCAGGGCCGCCGCCATGGCTGCCGAACCCGCGTTCAAGAAGGTTTGGGATAATCCCGACGATGCCGCCTACGACCGGCTATAGCTTCGGCGACGTGGTCTTGGTGCCATTCCCCTTCACCGACCAGGCAGGCACTAAGAAGCGCCCCGCAGTTATCATCAGCAGCGACGCGTACAACAGCACGCAGCGCGATCTCGTAATCATGGCCGTGACCAGCCAGTTGAGACCCTCAGGCGCGCTCGGCGAGGCGCTCGTCACCGGCTGGCAGGCGGCGGGCCTCATCAAGCCCTCGGCCATCAAGCCCGTCATCACCACAATCGAGCAGTTGCTCGTCATCCGACGCCTCGGCCAGCTTACGGCCGAAGATCAGCAGGCGCTCAGAAACGCCATCGGTAAGATCGTCGGTTAAATTGGCACTGCCCCGCAATATGGGCGTTTGGGGGCGCGTTATTTGCTCCGGCCCCGCGGGGTGCGGATAGTGCGCCATTAAGGACGCACACAAAAGGACGCACACAATTTCCAGCTATGCCGCAGGCCACGGTCCGGGCCGCGCGACAGGATCTGGATGCGGCGTCTGCTCAGGATGCGGAATTCTCGAATTGGGTGCCCTGCATAGGGCGTGGCTCCATGCATGTGAGTCCCCTCGGTTCGCAAAAACGATCCTTGATCTAGAATAGTATTGCCTTTCAAGAAGTTGATTTTCAATGCCAATAGCTGCCCAGGGACAAGATAGCCATCGGCGATCCTGTACGACGTGGGGTTGTGGTCTCGGTGCCCAGCTGTTGCTTGTTGATGCTGCAATGCTCGACCGCCGGCAGATAGCGCGGGTGGGTGACGGGAGTTCGAATGCTGAAATTTTTTGGTGGCAACAAACCGGATCACCCGATGGCCGAGCTCAAGGAGGCGAAGCGCCTGCTGGGTGAGGTGCCGATGGGCGATGCCTTCAAGGCGGTGGATGAACTCGCGCACTGGCTGGAGTCGGTGTGCGCGGCGGAGGGTTTCAAGCCCGAGTATTTTGCGCAACTGATCCAGCTGATCGACGACGCGGCGCAGGTGCCGATGCGCAAGCTGCAGCGCGACTACATCGTCAATCCGCGTCTGTCGAAGTTCCAGGAGCAAAAGCTGTGGTCGGCCATCCATGAGTACTGGAACCGCTCGGCGCTGGGATTCGTTGCCTGCCTCGATCTCTTTTCATCCGGTGCCAAGGGCGCCGATGCGTTGAAGGCGAGCCTGCCGCTGCTGGTGGTGCGCGCGCTGCGCTCGCTCGCTTCGCAGATCAAGTGGCAATACCTTCGCTACGGGCCGTTCGACAATTCGCGCTGGGGCGTGGTGGCCAAGGTGTACGCGCTTGCCGAGTCGCGCAAGATTGCATCGACGAAGGTGGCGGTGCATGCCGGCGTCCCCGGGGAATCTTCCGCGGAGCAGGAGTTCCTGCGCGTGGCCATGCTGGCCGCGTCGTCGCCGGATGCGCTGCTGCCCGTGGAGATCGAGCTTGCCGAGCGCTTGATTGCGCATGTGTCGCCGTCATTCAAGCTGGCCCTCGACAAGGAGCCGGATGTCGCCTACTGGATCGACCTTGCCACCGATCAGCCGCCGTTGCGCCTTGCGCGCCTGCCGCAGCGCGCGCCGTCGCTGCGTTTCTTTGCCGCGGGCAAGGCTGCCCAGGATGTTGCGCAGTTGATCGAGTCGATATCCGCCTCGCATGCCATCCCCGCTGCGCTCGGACTGGGCGGGAGCTACGAAGCGGAGGCGGTGCTGGAGGTTTTGCGGCACCTGGCGATGTACTGGTCGCCCAAGCCGCCCGAGCGCCAGCATCCGCGCCACCGCGTGAAGTCACGCCTCAACGTGGCGCCGGGACTGGATGGTGTCATGTCGGTGCTCAATCCGGCGGCGACGCTGGACTTCGACAGCAATCGCGTGGAGGCCTGGATCATCGACGATGTGAGTGCCGGCGGGTTCGGCGCGTCCATCCCGCATATCAAGGGCGAGTGGCTGAAGATCGGCTGCCTGGTCGGGCTGCAGCCCGAGGGCGGGGACAACTGGGTGATCGGCCTCATCCGCCGGCTCAATCGCGAAGCGCCTCCCAAGGGGTCGGTCGGCATCCAGACCCTGGCGCGCGCAGCGGCAGTGGTGAGCCTGCAGGCCCAGGATGGCGACGTGGTGGAGGCGGTGTTGCTCAATCCTTCCGCCGCTGCGGTGGAGGCGCAACTGCTGGTGAAAGCGGGCGCGTTCGCGCCCGGCCAGCAGTATGGCTTCGCCCAGGGCGGCAAGGAATTCATGCTGATGTCGCTGGCGGCGCAGGAGCGCGGCGAGGACTATGAACTGTTGCGCGGGCGGCTGATGATTCGGGATACCAGCGAATGAAGGACCGCGCGGCCTGCTACGCAGGCTCGGCCGTGCTGTTAAACCGTAGCTTCGTCGCGTGGCATAGCGCAGCGTATCCCACCTTACTGAGCCGACTTACTGGGCTGACACGCCCGAAATCCCCCCGGCGCTGACGCGCCGACCCCCTTTATCAAGGGGGCAATCCCCCCCACCCCCTTGTCAAAGGGGGCCGACACGCCGCAGGCGTGCGGGGGGATTTGAGCCAGGCCGACACGCCGCAGGCGTGCGGGGGGATTTGAGTTGGGCCGACACGCCGCAGGCCTACGGGGGGATTTGAGCCGGGCCGACACGCCGCAGGCGTGCGGGAGATCCAAGGCGAGCCGGAATCCAGCGACGTTTGAAGACACTGGTTTCCCGATGTCGCGGGAATGATGAGATTACTGATTCAACGTGTTACCAAAACTGGACACTACCCCAGCACCTTGGTCAGCCAGCGGCCGATGTCGGCGATTTCCTGCGGGCATACGGCATGCGCCATGGCGTAAGTGCGCCATTCCACGCGATACCCCAGACCCTGCAGCAGGGAACGCGACTGCTCGGCGCGCGCCAGCGTGATTACCGGGTCCTGCGTGCCGTGGGCCATGAGGATGGGCACATCGCGATTGGCCGGTGAGGCTTCGGCGGCGAGCACGTCGGCGAGCGGCACATAGGTAGACAGGGCCATCACGCCGGCCAGGCGCTCGGGATGGCGCAGCGCCGTCTGCAAGGCGATCGCCCCGCCTTGCGAAAACCCCGCCAGCACGACGTTGCCAACAGGCGAACCGCGCGACACTTCGCGCGCGATGAGCGCTTCGATGGCGGCCTGCGATGCGCGCACGCCGCGCTCGTCCTCGCGGCGAATGGCGGTGTCGGAGATGTCGTACCAGGCCGGCATCACCATGCCGCCGTTGATGGTGACGGGCATCTGCGGTGCATTCGGGAATACGAAGCGGATGGCCCGCGCGGGCAATGCAAGTTCCGCAACGATGGGCATGAAGTCGTTGCCGTCGGCGCCCAGGCCATGCAACCAGATGACGCTGGCCGACGGGTTGGGGCCGGTCTCGGTTTCCAGGGTGTGGAGAAGATCGGTCATTGCGATTTACCGAATTGAGGGTTTGCCGATGCAGGCCGCACGCAGGCGATCACGCTGCCGGCTTCTGGCGGATGGCCGACTTGGGGCGGAAGGCCTTGATCACCGCTTCGTGGGTCTCGACGTAAGGGCCGCCGATGAGGTCGATGCAGTAGGGGACGGCGGCGAAGATGCCCGGCACCATGGACTTGCCCTCGGCATTCTTCAGGCCTTCCAGGGTCTCGCGAATGGACTTGGGCTGGCCGGGCAGGTTGATGATCAGGCTGCCCTTGCGGATGACCGCGACCTGCCGCGACAGGATGGCGGTGGGCACGAACTCCAGGCTGATGCGGCGCATCTGTTCGCCGAACCCGGGCATCACCTTGTCGGCGACGGCCAGCGTCGCCTCGGGCGTGATGTCGCGCGGCGCGGGGCCGGTGCCGCCGGTGGTGAGGATGAGGTGGCAGCCCATGGCATCGACCAGTTCCACCAGCGTGGTTTCGATCATCTGCCGCTCGTCCGGGATGAGGCGCTTTTCGGTGCGCCACGGGCTGGCAATGGCACGGCCAAACCATTCCTCCAGCGCCGGTATGCCCTCGTCCTTGTAGACGCCCTGGCTGGCGCGATCGCTGATCGACACCAGCCCGATCAGCAGTTCATCATCCTTGTGGTTCATGCGCGGGGTCCCCTCGTTTGTGGTGCTGCGGTGCGGTGCGGTGCGAGGCGAGGCAATGCGATTGCCGGATGCTATTGTCGGATAGATCGGATAGATCGGATAGGTCAGATAGATCGGATAGATACCGAGGGGTGGATCAGGGGTCGCCGGCCTCCGCGTCCTTTTGGTCGTCTTCCCGGTCGTCTTCCCGGTCGTTTTCCATCAGGCGCCGCAGCTCGCGAAACAATTCGCGGAACTGCCGTGCCGGCCGGCCGGCTGCGCGATCCTCGCGCACGCTGCGAATGAGCGAGCGCAGGTGCTGCGAATTGGCCTTGGGATGCGCGCCCATGAAACCGGCCAGTGCGCCATCGTCGTCGATCAGCTTGTCGCGCCAGCGCTCGACGTGGTGCAGCGTGGCGGTGGCCTCGCGCGACTGGCCCTCCCACTGGGCGATGCGATCCTTGATCGGCGCCGGGTCCACGCCGCGCATCAGGCGGCCGATGAATTGCATGTGGCGACGCCGCGCTTCGTGGCGCGTGATGTGCCGTGAATCGACCACGGCATCGAGCAGGCCTTCGGGAAGCCCGAGGCCGGCAAGCTGCGTGTCGTTGAGTTCGGTCAGCCGTTCGCCCAGTTCCTGCAGGTCATGCATGTTCTGTTTCTTGCGGGTCTTGCTGATGGTGTCGTCGCGGTTTTCCGGCATTGCGTTCCCGATTCAGATGGCCGCTCTCGCAGGCGTGAAAATCATGCTGTTATGATACCGGCTTTCCGCATGGCCCTTACCTGGTGCTCCCGACATGACGCAGCAGCAACCGCAATTCAGCTATCCGCGTTCCGCATTGGAAACCATCGCCGCCGACGTACTGGCGCGGGCCAAGTCGCAGGGCGCCAGCGCCTGCGAGATGGAAGTATCGGAGGGATTCGGGCAGAGCGTCACGGTGCGGCGCAACGAAGTCGAGAACATCGAGTACAACCGCGACAAGGGCATGGGCGTGACCGTGTATGTCGGCCAGAAGAAGGGCCATGCCAATACCTCCGATTTCTCGCCGCAGGCGCTGCGTGACTCGGTGGACAAGGCGATCACGATTGCGCGCTTCACCGCCAGCGACGATTGCGCGGGCCTCGCCGATGCCGAGTTGATGGCGCCGCCGGCGGCGAACCGGGATCTCGATCTCTATCACCCATGGAATCTGCAGGTGGACGAGGCCATCGACCTTGCGCGCCAATGCGAGGCGGCGGCCTTCCGGCTCGATCCGCGCATCACCAACTCTGAGGGCGCCAGCGTCGGCTGCCACCAGTCGCAGTTCATCATCGCCAACAGCCACGGCTTCATGGCGGGGTTCCCCACCTCGCGTCACTACATTTCGTGCGCCGTCATTGCGTCCGAAGGCGGCGCCATGCAGCGCGACGACTGGTATGCATCGCAGCGCGCGGCGGCCGACCTGGCCTCTCCCGCGGCGGTGGGTGATTACGCCGGCCGAAGGACGCTGGCACGCCTGCGCGGCCGCAAGATCTCCACCACGCAGGTACCGGTGCTGTTCGAGGCGCCGGTGGCGGGCGGCCTGATTTCACACTTTGTGTCGGCGGTGACGGGCGGCAGCCTGTACCGCAAGTCCACGTTCCTGCTCGATAGCATCGGCAAGCCGGTGTTCTCGCCCATGGTGAACCTGCGCGAACGGCCCTTCGTGGCGCGCGGACAGGCGAGTTCCTGGTTCGACGACGATGGCGTGGCGACGCGCGAGCGCGACGTGGTGCGTGCGGGCGAGGTACAGGGCTATTTCCTGGGAAGTTATTCCGCGCGCAAGCTCGGCATGCAGACCACCGGCAATTCCGGCGGCAATTACAACCTCGTGCTCGACGCGGGGCCGCATGACCTCGAGGGCCTGATCCGCCAGATGGGACGCGGCCTGCTGGTCACCGAACTCATGGGCCAGGGCATCAACATCGTGACCGGCGATTATTCGCGCGGTGCCGCTGGCTACTGGGTGGAAGGCGGCGAGATCCAGTACCCGGTCGAGGAAATCACCATCGCCGGCAACCTGCGCGACATGTTCCGCGGCATCGTCGGCATCGGCAATGATGTGCTGGTGCGCGGCTCCAAGATCAATGGCTCGATCCTGGTCGATCGCATGACCATTGCCGGAAGCTGAGTCTGGCAAGTCGTTGATTGCCTGGCGCGCGAATGGATGCATGTTGCACCGGTGACGACGATGAGCGTGCCGTCGCTGACGGCACTCCCCAAGCCGGATAAGCCGGAAGCAAACCTCTACGCCTGACCTTAACCCCCACCGCGTGATTTGGTAGGCGGCACGCTTGCAGCCTACAAAATCACGCGGTCGATAAAGGCCAAGAACAACCGCCATTGTTCGCCAAGTCCGTCAACAGTTCGGTCGTAAAAGACGAGTCATGCTGCTGAAGCTTCTCCATCATGTTGGCAAGGGGCGGGCGCGGGCGCTGAACGAACGCGGCATCGCCCGCTGGGCGCGCGGCGAGCTCGAAGACGCCGAGCGCGCATTCCGCGGCGCATTGCGCCGCGATCCGACCCACGCCGGCGCCGCCAGCAACCTGGGCATGGTGCTGGCCGGGCAAGCCCGCATGGACGAGGCGATCACTGCGCTGCGCAGTGCCGTCGACATCGATCCACGCCATGCCGGCGCGCACATCAACCTTGCCGCCATCCTGCGCCAGGGCGGTGCGATACCCGAGGCCGTGGCGCATCTGTGCGAAGCCCTGGCGCTGGAGCCGGGCAATCGCACGGCACGGGCGAACCTCATCCGGCCGCTCATGGAATTGTGCGACTGGGATGCGGTCGCGTCTGTGGTTGCGACGCTGCGCGGCGAGTGCGCGGCCGGTGTCGAGGGCTGGGCGGACGCGATCGCGCCGTTCGAATCGCAGGTGCTGCCTTTCACGCCGGAATTCCAGCTGCGCGTGGCTATGCACCATTCGGCGCGCCATGCACTCGAAGCCCGAAAGGGCGGGCGCGTCCCGCCGCGACCTGCCGCGCCGGGCGACACGGGAAAGCGGCTGCGCATCGGTTACCTGTCCTCCGATTTCCATGAGCACGCCACCGCGCATTTGAGCGCGGGCTTGTACGCTGCGCATGACCGCGGGCAGTTCGAGATCGTCGCCTATTCGATCGGCAGGGGCGAGGCGGGTGAGTATCGGCAGCGCATCGTCGCTGGCTGTGATGCATTCAACGACGTGGCCGGACTGCCGGCGCGGGAAATCGCACGGCGAATCGCGCGCGACGGCATCGACATCCTGGTCGACATGGCGGGCTATGCCGGTGGCGGCCGGCCGCAGATTCCCGCGCTGCGTCCCGCCCCGTTGCAGGTCAGCTTTCTCGGTTATCCCGGCACCATGGGCGCCGCGTTCATGGATTACCTGATTGCTGACCGCGTGGTCATCCCGCAGGAACAGGCGCGCTGGTACGCCGAGCAACTGGTGTTCATGCCGGGCAGCTACCAGGTCAACGATGGTGGGCAGGCCATTGCCGCCACCATCCCTTCGCGTGAAAGCCTCGGCCTCCCGGGCGGTGCGTTCGTATTCTGTTGCTTCAACCAGCTCTACAAGATGGAGCCGGAAACCTTCGCCGCGTGGATGCGCATTCT